>NZ_JBNGGG010000038.1:0-129428 GCF_049974585.1 Streptomyces sp. UG1
GACCAGGACCAGCACGTCCCCGCCGACGACTCCAGGCCGCTGGAGTCCCGCCCGAACACCGTCGTCCGGCTCGTCCCGAACGCCACCCACTGCGCCATGCAGAAGGCCCAGGAGATCGTCCCCTGGAGCCTGCAGTGGCTCCGCGACCAACTGGCCTGACCCCCGGGCACCACCAGGTGTTCCCCCGGCTGGGGGGAACATCCTTGCCCAAGCAGCACCAACCGTCCGCGGCGTCCGACTCCGTGCCGAAACCCCGGAGCCGGTCCGACGGCCGGGATGACCGTGGTGCCGCCGGTCCGCCGGTGGCCCGGGCGAGGGTGTCGGGCACCCCGCAGCCGAGCTGTTCCCGCAGCTCCAGCACGTAGGTCTTGGTGCCGTGCGGGAAAAAGGGGTAGTGGACGTCGCCGGCGTAGATGACACCCGGCTCGTCGGCGGCTCGGGCTGTCGCCTGGACGGTGTCTTCGCGGGTGCGGGGTATCTGGTGCACGGTGGCGCCGTAGGCGCGCAGTTGCGCGACCTTGCCTGCTGAGGTGCCGGCCGGTACGTACACGTCGCAGGCGATGCCGGCGCGAGTGGCGACGGCGGTTCGCGCGTTGCCGCTGCTGTCGGCCATGAGCCGGGACACGTCGAGGCGGGCGGCGAGGGCAGCCGGCATCACTCCGCCGCGGTCCTTGAGGGGTCCGGTCGGCATGAGACGGTCGACTTTGAGTTGGACACCGAGCTGACCGGGCGTGGTGACCAGGGGGGTGTCCTCGCCCATGGCGATGTCGGCTGTCTTGGGCATGAGCGGTGTGTGCCCCACGAGGTCGAGGAGGCCGTGGCAGTTCGCGCACTGCCAGGCCGGGTCGCCCAGCGGATGGGTGTGGCTGCACGCGGCACACCGCAGCGTGCCATGGTGGTCCGCGTCGAGCGGGCTGTGTGGGTTATTTCCACAGGTCAGAGGCCATGTTTACGCACTGAATAAACAGCTCGGGGCGAATCCGGGTCGAATTCAGGCTGTAGGTATTGTCGTTCCCGTCCGCTTCTGCGGCATATCCGGGCATTCCGGGTGTCAAATGTGGTTCAGTGACGTTCTGTAGCAGACATCTCGGATTCTGATGCATTGGAAGTATATGTACGAGGTGTCCTCTTGCTGCCCTGCTCTGGCTGAACTTGAACACCGATGGTGCGTCCTCCGGCGAGCCGTGCCCGGGCCGGGGTGCGGACACCGTGCTGACCTCGCTGTCGCCGATCTGGTCGCCCGCCGCCCGACGAGGTGGAACCACTACGGTGGACGCGCTCCATGCTGTCGCCGTTGACGCGGGCCGCGCAGGGTGGCGGGGGTGTGAGCCGCTGCGTGGTGTCCGGTCCGGGAGGCCGGTCCGGCGACCGGCCTGCCCGCACGGATGCCGGGCGTTCCCTCAGTCCGCCCTTGTCGCGACCGCGGCGGCCCGCACCCAGGCGGCCCAGGTCTGGATGCGGTGCCACAGGAGTTCCCGGGTCGTGGCGAAGTTGTGCATGTGGCCCATGCGCGGGCAGACGTACAGGTCCACGGACGCGGCCGATAGGTAGGCGCGGGGCTCTCCCTTGGGGTCGGCGGACACATCGCGCTCACCGAGGGCCACCAGTACGGGGACCTCCACCGCTGCCGCCTCGGGAGCGATCACGCCGGGGGTGAGGCAGGAGGCGATCACACCCATGGGGTAGGTCGAGGCGGTCCACGGGCCCTGGCGCACCCGGTCGGTGTCCACGTCGTCGTAGTGGAACAGCCACCTGTTGGCGGCGGAGGCGATGTCGGGCGGTGGTGCGGAGCGTCGGGCCGCGTCGAGGCGTGCCGCGTTGAGCACGATCGGCTCCTGACCGGGCGGGGTGTCGCGCGGGGTCCACGGCACCACGGTGGGCGCGGCGCCCGGCGGAGCGGGCGGGTGACTGTGGACGGCGCTGTAGCCGAGGACGCCGATGCCGTCGTAGCAATGGTACCGGCCCTGCTGGGCCACGGTGAGCGAGCCGCCCATGGACTGGCCGATGCCCAGCACGACGGGGTCGGCGAGGGCGGGCAGGGTCGCGTCGAGCGTGCCCTTGGCGAGACGGTCCAGCACCACCTGCTCCGCCGCGCGGCTCGCCGCGGTCAGCGTGCCGTAGCCCAGCCGGGCCGGGTCGTGACGGGTGCTGTCGCCGGTGCCGAGGTGGTCGACCGAGACGAAGATCCAGCCGGCCGCGGCATGCCAGTCGCCCTGGCTGCCGTTGCCGGGTCCGGGCAGGTCGGCGGAGAAGTAGCCCCGGGAGAAACCGGCGCCCGGTTTGGCGAAGCACACCACGGCCGGCGAGGCGAGGGCGCCGGGGTCCGGCAGGTGTGCCGTCATGGCGATGCCGGCGGGTTCACCGAGGCCTGCGGCGTCGGTGACGTCGATCGTCACGTCCATCCGTTTCACGAGCGCTCTCCCGGTCATTGCGTCTGGGCGGGTGCGGGCGGCACAGCCGGGGTCGGGACACCGGCGGGATCAGCGGCTCAGCACCCCGTTCAGGAACAGGTGCACGGCATGGCGAAGATGCCGTTCCTCCAGCTCGGAGTCGCGGGCGAGGCCGAAGGCGGCCAACTGGGCGGGCACCATGGTCACCATGGCCAGGAACTGTTCGGCGGCGATCTCGCGGTCGGGGGCGGTCACCTTTCCCTGACCGGCGTGCGCCTCCAGGAGATCGACCACTGCCCGGATCCGCGGTGACCAGGTCAGCGTGCGCGTGCTGAGGGCGAATTCCGGGAAGCGGTGTGCCTCGGCGGTCGCCATGCGCGTGAGACGGGCGACGTCGGGGTCCACCGCCCGGGCCAGTGCGGAGCGTCCGATCGCCAGCAGTCCGGCGGCCAGGTCGCCGCCGGGCTCGACAGCCGGTGGCTCGTCGCCGGCCCACCGGGACAGCGCCCACTTCACGACCGCGCCGAACAGTGTCCTCTTGTCCGGGTAGCGGCCGTAGAGCGTGCGCTTGGTGATGCCCGCAGCCTTCGCCACAGCTTCCATCGAGGTGCCGTCGAACCCCTTCTCCAGGAACACCTCCAGCGCGGCCTCGCGCAGCCGGACGCCCAACTGCTCCGCTTCGGCCTGTGTGGGCCGTCCGGCGCGCAGGCGCCCTGCCGGGCTCGGTGTGGTCTCCATTGACATAAGTATACGGCTCCGTATATTTGATGTCCAGGACAGTACGGAGCGGGATGGAGAGTCATGACGCAGACGACCCCCGCGGCGCCGTTGAACCCTGACGACGTGGCGGCATGGACGCGCCGGCCCATCGAGGAACTGTTCGCCTTGTCGCGGGGCGAGGTCGAGGAGGCCCAACGCCGGGCAGTGGCCCGGCGGTTCGAGACGCTGCGGCCCCGCGTCGCCGCCCTGGACGCGCTGGCGACCCGTCAGGGCGTGGACCGGATCGAGGCGATCGAGGACGTCGTGCCGGTGCTCTTCGACCACCGCGTCTACAAGAGCTATCCGATCGGCCTCATCGAGCGGCGCCGGTTCGACCGGCTCACCGCCTGGCTGGACCGGCTCACCGCGCACGACCTGACCGCCGTACCCCTGGAGGGGGTGCGGTCGGTGGACGCCTGGCTGGACCGCCTCGACGACAACGGAATGATCGTCGGCCATTCGACGGGCACCACCGGCAAACTCAGCTTCATCCCGCGTTCCCGGGCCGAGTGGCCGGCCTGGCGCAACGTCCACTTCGCGGCCATGCGCGCGGCGATCGGGGTGGACGTGCGGGAGGTGAGGATCCCCCAGTTCTCCGCGGGCTACCGCTCGGGCCACCAGATGATGACCAAGATGGGCCGCCTGTTCGCCCGGGAGCAGGCGGGCGGGGACGCCGCCCGGCACGCGCTGTACGACTACCCGATCTCCTCCGACCTGCTGTCCCTGGCCGGCCGGCTGGCGGCGGCCGAGGAGAGCGGGGAACTGGACCGGCTGGAGATCGATCCGGAGCTGCTCCGGGAGCGCAAGCAGCTGATCGAGACGAGCCGGCACCGCGACGACGACCTTCAGCGGTGGTTCGCCAGGCTGGCGGAGGACTTCCGCGGGCAGCGGGTGCGTATCGGCGGTACGTCGGCCGACCTGGTCCGCCTGGCCCTCAAGGGCCGTGAGAGCGGCGTCACTTGCGCGTTCGCCCCGGACTCGATCCTCATGGCGGGCGGCGGGATGAAGGGGTTCAGGGACGCCCCGCCCGACTGGGAGGAGCTGCTGAAGGACTTCTTCGGCATCGACCGCATCCGCAGCCTGTACGGGATGTCCGAGTGCATGGGCACCGCTCCGCTGTGCGGCTGGGGCTTCTACCACCTGCTGCCCTGGACCGTGCCGATCGTCCTCGACGAGGAGGCCGCACTCCTGCCGCGCACCGGGACCGTCACCGGCCGGCTGGCGCTGTACGACCTGCTCGCCGAGACGTACTGGGGCGGGTTCATCTCCGGCGACCGGGTCACCGTCCACTGGGACCACCACTGCCCGTGCGGCTGGGGCGGCCCCCGGCTGGGCAAGGACATCGCCCGGTTCGGCGAACTCGACGGCGGGTACGACAAGATCACCTGCGCGGGCACCGCCAAGGCCTACGGCGCCTTCATGGACTACGTGAACGGGGCGTGACGATGACGCTGACGACACCACCGACCCGGAACGCCACCCTCGACATCCCCCTCATCATCCGCGGCCGGGTCATCGAACCCGGGCCGGACGCCGTCGAGTTCGGCGGCCGTGCCGGGGCCCGCTTCCGCGCCCCGGACCCGTGCAGGCACGCCGCCGATCTCGTGCTCGCGGACGCCGACGCCCTGCGGGACCTGCACGACACGCCCATCGACGAGATCATCGACTTCCTCGCCGCGCTCGGCCCGCGGCTCGCGCTGGACAACAACCCACTGATGCGGCAGGCGTTCGAGCTGTGCCTGGCGGCCGGGGAGCTCACGGAGCCGGTGCTGCGGCCCGTCTACGAGCAACTCCCCGCCATGTTCGACCGGGACCGGCTGAGCGGGCAGATCGACAAGACGGTGGGCAAGGCCTTCCTCGACGGCTGGGTCGAACGGGGCCGCCCGGGCCGCTCGACGATGCGGATGCGCGCCATCGGCACCCGGCAGATGCACGTCATCGCCGGCAACGTCCCGGTGGTGGCGGCGATGACCGTCCAGCGCGCCGCCCTGACCAAGGGCGACTGCCTGATCAAGATGCCGTCCAACGATCCCTGCACCGCCGCAGCGATCGTACGCACCATGATCGACCTGGACCCGGGCCACCCGGTCACCAGGCACTTCGCGGTCGCCTACTGGAAGGGCGGCGACGAGGAGGTGGAGCGGCGGATCTACCGGCCCTCGCGCATCGAGAAGCTGACCGCCTGGGGCGGCATGGCGTCCATGACGCACATTCAGAAGTACCTCGTGCCGGGTATCGAACTGATCAGCATGAACCCCAAGCTGTCGGTGTCCGTCGTCGGCCACGAGGCCCTTCAGTCGCCCGCCGCGACCCGGGAGGCCGCGGTCGGTGTCGCCCTGATGGCCGGGCGCATGAACCAGACCGCCTGCTCCTCCACCCGGATCGTCTACGTCGAGTGCGGCACCGACGAGGACGACCTGACCCGCCTGGAGGCGTTCGGCCGGGCCGTCCACGACGCCTTCCTCAGCCTGCCCCCGCACGAGTCGACCGCCCCCGGGCGCCCCAACGCGGCCCTGGAGGAGGAGATGCGGGCACTCGCCCTCGACGACACCTTCTACCGCGTCATCGGCGACACCGCCGGTGCCGGTGTCGTCGTCTCGCGTACCGACGAACCCGTCGAGTTCGCCGACATGCTCAGCAACCGGGTCGTCAACCTCGTCCCGGTCGCGGACATCACCCGCGTACGGCACTGGGTCAGTGAGGCCACCCAGACCGTCGGCGTCTACCCCGAGCGGCTGCGTGAGCGGCTGCGCGACCCGCTGGCCCTGCATGGCGTCCAGCGCGTCCTGCCCGCGGGTGCCTCCCTGCTGGCCCCCTCCGCCGGGGTGGACCGGGAGCAGACCCTGGGGCTGCCGCACGACGGCACCGAGCCGCTGCGCCGCATGGTCCGGTGGGTCGTCGACCAATCGGCTCAGGCGGTGTGAGCACCATGAGGACACGGCGCCTGGGACACAGCGGCCCGGTGGTGTCCGAGTTCGCGCTGGGCACCATGACCTTCGGCATGCGCGGCTGGGGCTGCGACGAGGCCACGGCCACCGCCCTCGTGGACCGCTACCTGGAGGCCGGCGGCAACTTCCTCGACACCGCGGACGCCTACGGCAGTGCGGAGGAGATCTGCGGGCGGGCCCTGAAGGGCCGGCGCGAGAGGGTCGTGCTAGGCACCAAGGCGGGCCTGCCGGTCGGGGCCGGGCCCGACGACGGCGGCACGGGCCGAGTGCACCTGACCGCCGCCTGCGAGAGGAGCCTGCGGCGCCTGGACACCGACCACATCGACATCTTCTGGATCCACGTCGACGACGAGCGCACCCCCCTGGAGGAGACCCTGCGCGCCCTCGACGACCTGGTCCGCTCCGGAAAGGTCCGCCACATCGGCGTCTCGAACATCCGCGCCTACCGCCTCATGCAGGCCCTGGCGGTCGGCGACCGGCTCGGCACCGACCGCCTCATCGCCCTGCAGGGCCAGTACAACCTGATCGTGCGCACCCTGGAACGGGAGCACTTCCCGCTGGTCGCGCAGGAAGGACTCGGGTTCGTCGGCTGGAGCCCGCTCGGTGCCGGCATGCTCACCGGCAAGATCACTCCCGGGCAGCCGTCGCAGGACACCAGGCTCGGACAGCGCACGGTCGCCCTCGACCGGCTGATCAAGAACGAGCACGGCTTCCGGGTCGCCGCCGCCGTCCGGCGAGGCGCCCGCGAACTGGGCTGCACACCGGCCCAGCTCGCGCTCGCCTGGCTCCGGACCCGGCCGGTGACCGCCGTGATCATCGGGGCGCGTACGCAGGCGCAGCTCGCGGAGAACCTGGCCGCCCTGGATGTGGTCGTCCCGCCGCAGCTCGCGGCCGACCTCCAGGAGGCCTCCCGGCTCCCGGACGAGTATCCGGGCACCTTCATCGACATCGTCCAGGGCTGGCTCCACGACCCGCGCAGCATGCGCGCCGGCCCCGCGGACGCGTGACACATCCGGCACCCTCCGGTGGCCGGTCCCCCGGACCGGCCACTGGAGCGTCTCACGGGAGGGAGGGCCGTGTGAGCGGCTCACTTCAGGGAAAGGCCGCGGTCGTCACGGGCGGCGGCTCGGGCATCGGACTGGCCGTCGCCCAGCGGCTGGCCCGGGAGAAGGCCGCGGTGGCCGTGTTCGACCTGGACGCGACGGCGGCGAAGGCCGCGGCGGATTCGATCGCCGCCGACGGGGGAACCGCGGTCGCGCTCGCGGTCGACGTGGCCGACCGCGACGCCGTGGACCAGGGCATGGCCGACGTCAGGCGCCGGCTCGGCCCGGTCACCGTCCTGGTCAACAACGCGGGCAAGGAGGGCTTCCGCAGACTCCTCGACATCAGTGTCGAGGAGTGGAACCGGCTGCTGGCCGTCAACCTCACCGGCACCTTCCACTGCTGCCAGGCGGCCGTCCCCGACATGGTGGCCGCGGGCTGGGGCAGGATCGTGAACATCGCCTCGTCCTCCGCCCACAGCGGCCAGCCGTTGATGACCCACTACGTCGCCTCCAAGGCCGGCGTCATCGGCTTCACCAAGGCGCTCGCCCTGGAACTCGGCCCGCAGGGCATCACCGTCAACACGATCCCGCCCGGCTTCATCGACACCCCGATGACCCGCCGCAACGAGGCGCGCGGCCGGCTGGGCGGCACCGTCGACGAGCACGCCGCCCGCACCCCGGTGCGCCGGGCCGGCACACCGGAGGACATCGCCGCGACCTGCGCGTTCCTCGCGAGCGACGAGGCCGGTTACATCACCGGCCAAGTCATCGGCGTCAACGGCGGCCGCAACACCTGAGGTTCGCGGCGTCGCGGCGGCCGCCCGTCATGCGGGGCTGTCGGGAGCCGTCTCCGCGGCCGACGGGAACTTCCCGGGGCGGGCGGTCCGCAGAGCCGATGTCGTGCCGTGCAGGGAGGCGTCGAGGAGTTCGATCGGGTGGACGACGGGAACGTCGGCGTCGGCGGCGTGGCGGCGGATCTGCAGAAGGCAGCCCGCGTTGCCGGTGGCGATCACGTCGGGCCGGCCGGCGAGGAGGTTGCCCGCCTTGCGCCGGCCCAGTCGCTCAGCCGGCTCGGGCTGCACCAGGTTGTGGATACCGGCCGAGCCACAGCAGATGTCCGGCTGCCTCGGTTCGGCTGTGATCCGCTGTGCGTTGGCCAGGTGGCAGGCATCGTGATACGCCACCTTGACGGGCCGTCGACGCGGGGCCACCGGGGGAAGAGACGCGAGCAGCTCGTGGACGTCGCGGACCTTCGCCGAGAACGCCTCGGCTCGCTCGGCGTAGGCGGGATCGTCGTGCAGCAGCTCGCCGTACTCCTTGAGCGTGGACCCGCAGCCGGCCACATTGACCACGATCGCGTCCACGTCCAGGTCGCCGAGCGCGTCGATGGTGCCGCGCGCCCGCCGCGCCGCGTCGGAGTCCAGGCCCGCGTGCATGCTCAGCGCACCGCAGCACGGCTGGCGGGGCGGGATGAGGACATCACAGCCCTCGGCGGACAGCACCCGGGCGGTCGCGGCGTTCACGTGGCCGAAGTAGACCCGCTGGGCGCATCCGGCCAGCAACGCGACCCGCAGACGCCGTTCGGTCCGTGCGGGTACGAAGGACGGCGTACGGGAGACCAGGGCGCGCAGTCGCACGGGGGGCAGCAGACCGTCGAGGGCGCGGAGCCGGGGAGGCAGCAGCCGGCGCAGCAGTCGCCGCAGACCGGTGCGCCGGTACAGCAGCCCGAGCACCGTGGCGGCGCGCAGGCGGTTCGGACAGGGGAACAGGCTGAAGATCAGCCGGCGGAACAAGGCGTCCGCGGGCGCGCGTGGGACGTTCCGCTCGACCTGGGGCCGGGTCGCCTCCAGCAGCCGGTCGTAGCGCACGCCGGACGGGCACGCGGTGACACAGGCCATACAGCCCAGACACCCGTCGATGTGCCGGGCGAACGTGGCATCCAGCGGCACCTCGCCCCGGTCGGCCATGTCCATCAGGTGGATACGGCCACGGGGCGAGTCCATCTCCTCCCGTCCAGCAGGTACGTGGGGCAACTGGGCAGGCAGAAGCCGCAGTGGACGCAGTCGTCAAGCAACTCCCGTCGAGGCGGATTCGTCTCGTCGAACGAGTTCAGATCCATGGGGTGAACCTTCCGGCGCCGAAGCGGTCCGACGGGTCGAACCGCTGCTTGACGGCCCGCATCACGCCCACGGATGCCGGCGGCGGGCCCCACGCCGGCATGTCCACCCCACGGCGCAGAACGACCGTGCTGCCGCCCCGGCCATCGGTTTCCTCCCGCAGCCGGCGCAACTCCTCGGGGCTGCCGCCCGCCAGCCGCACCGTATGAATCCCGGCCGCGACACTGCTGCTGAGGGCCGGGCCGGCAGCCGGTCAACGCACCCACGAGATCCGCCACCCACGGCCACAGGCCGGGCAGCGTTCCGAGCCGGAACACCGTGTCGCCGGGTTCTCCCAGCGAGACGGCGGCCACCGCCTGCCAGACCGAGGGATCGGCCTGGTCGAAGCCCGCGGCACGGGCCCGCCGGGCCACCCCGGCGCGGCTGCCGTCGAAGCGGGCCAGCAGCCGGCCGTCGTACCACTCCAGCGCCACCGGCTCCAGGGCCTCCCGCATCATCCGGTCGGCCAACTCCAGGCTCCGCCCGGGGGTGCAGGCGGCGGCGACGGTGCACGATGCCTCGGCCAGCGGGTGCAACCGCAGGGTGACCTCGGCGATCACGCCGAGCGTGCCCAGCGAGCCGTGAAACAGCTTGGCCAGGTCGTAGCCGGCGACGTTCTTGATGACCTGCCCGCCCGAGCGCGCGACGGTCCCGTCCGCCAGCACGACGGTGATCCCGATGACGCAGTCGCGCAGCGTGCCGTAGGCGTGCCTGGCCGGGCCCCCGTCGGCCGTGGCGAGCAGTCCGCCGACCGTCGCGCCGCGCGGGATCCGGGCCGCGTCGAGCCCGACCTGCTGCCCGTTCTCCGCCAGGACCTCCTGCAGAGCGGCGAGCGGCGTGCCCGCCTTGACCGCGACGGTCAGGTCGGAGGGCTGGTACGTCAGGACTCCGTCGAGCCCGGTGACGTCCAGGACGGCGTCGTGCGGCGACGGTGTGCCGCCCCACTCCGCGGCCGTACCGGAACCGGCGATCAGCAGGCGCGGCGGGCCGTCGCGGACCGCGTCCCGCACTTCGGCGAGCGTGGTCGGCCGCAGGCGCGTCACCATCGGTCGATCACCCCCGCCGCTTCCAGTGGATGGGGCCGGTACGGGCTGGGGCGCTCACCGCACAGCCGGGGCGTCGGGAAGATCTTCCCCGGATTGCACAGCCCCGCCGGGTCGAACGCCGACCGCAGGCGCGTCATCGCCCGGCATCGGCACCGACAAGGCCTGCTCCATGCCCGCGATGTTCAGCGAGCAGGACCTGGAGGTGCAGGTTGCCGTCGCCGGCGTGGAACACGTTCGCCACCCGCAGGCCCGCCTCGTCGGCCATCCCGGCGATCCGGACCAGCACCTCGCCCAGCCGGCCGCGCGGGACCACCCCGTCCTGGACGATGTAGTCGGGGCTGAGCCGTCCCGCAGCGGCGAATGCCGCCTTGCGGCCCGTCCAGATCAGCTCCCGCTCGGCCGGGTCGTCGGCCACGCGCAGCTTCGTGCTGCCGTGCCGACGGCAGAGTCCGAGCACCCGGTCGAACTGCTCGGTGACCTCGTCCGCCGGGCCGTCCAGCTCGATGACGAGCGCCGCCGCGGTGTCGGCGGGGACCGCCGCCTCGACCGCCCGGACAGCGAGGTTGTCCATCATCTCGATGGCGGCCGGGACGATCCCGGCGGCGATGATGGCGGTGACGGCGTCGCCGGCGGCGGCCACGGTGGGGAAATCGGCGACCACGGTGGAGACGGTCTCGGGCCTGGGCAGCAGCCGCACCACCACTTTGGTGATCACCCCGAGGGTGCCTTCGGACCCTGTGAACGCACCGAGCAGGTCGTATCCGGGCTGTTGCGGCGAGTCTCCGCCCAGCGTGGTCACCGTGCCATCGGCGAGCACCACGTCGGCGGCGAGGACGTGGTGGACGGTGAAGCCGTACTTGAGGCAGTGCGCGCCGCCCGAATTCTCCGCCACGTTCCCGCCGATCGTGCAGACCTGCCGGCTGGACGGGTCCGGCGCGTAGTAGCAGGCCGTACGGTGCCGCGGCCCGGCTGATCTCGCGGTTCGTGACGCCCGGCTCGACCACGGCCCGCCGGTTCACCGGGTCGACCTCGACCACCCGGCGCAGCCGCTGCAAGGAGATGACCACCCGTCGGCGACCGGCAGGGCACCGCCGGACAGACCGGTACCGGCGCCGCGCGCCACGAAGGGGATGCCGTGGCGGGCGCAGCCCTCGATGGTGGCTGCCACCTCCGCGGCCGAGCCGGGTAGGGCAACCAGCGCGGGAACCACGCGGTAGCCGGTCAGTCCGTCACATGCGTAAGTGCGCAGCTCGGTCGGCTCGGTGAGGACGTACTCCGTGCCGACGACCGCGACGAAATCGCTGACCTTGGAGGAGTCCATCGTCACTGTCGTCCGCCGTACTCGATGACCACGGTCTCGAAGAGCGGCAGTTCGGGCAGGGTCAGCGAGACGGTGCCGTCGCGGAGGGTCAGGGCGAGGTCGACGGCGGAGCGCAGTGCGTGGGCGCGGAGCGGTGGGCGGTCGGTGGCGAGGCTCACCGTGATGTCGCGGACCGGGACCGGCGCGTGGAAGGCGGTGCCCAGCTGGCCGGTCAGGTTGACCAGGTTGACGAGCCGGCATCGCGCGCCGGGGTTGTCCCGTACGGACACCTCCACCAGGGGCGGCGCGTCGGTGGTGAGGCTCGGTTCGAGGCCGAGCAGGTCGCGGAGGGCCGCCATCACCAGGCGGGCGTGGCCGTCGTTCGCGTACTCCTGGTAGTGAGTGCCGATGTTCCAGGGGATCTCGACATCGCCGGAGGGTGTGCGGACCATGCCGTGGACGTCGGAGGAGATCTCTGTGTAGTAGCACTTCTCCGGCGGGCCGAACATGTGCGGCGGTATGTAGGCCAGGAAGCCCGTCCCTTCGCTCTTGCCGCCGGGCTCGAACGCGCCGTAGAGGTACACCAGGTCCAGGTCGTCCAGGCCGGTAAGCCTCTTCTTGTCCTCCGGGCGGATCGCGAAGTAAGCGCCCTGGATGTGCTCCTTGCCGGTGGTGCCGGTCCGCAGGACGGGGCGGTCCGTGTCGAGGGCCAGGCGGGGGGCGGGGGCGACGACGACGGCGTAGTCGCGCAGCCGCTCCCGGTCGGCCACGGACTCGCTGATCACGTCGAACTGCACGTGGTTCTCGGCGAGGATGCGGTACATGCCGAAGAACTCCGGTCCCCGGCCGCGCGGCTGGACCAGGAGGACGTCCGAGACCGGCTTCGTGCCGGTGTAGTAGCGCTCGTGCGCGGCGTGGAATCCATACAGCTCACGGACTTGGTCGAAGCACCGCCGATCCTCCTGCCCGTCGAGCGTGCCCAGGACGTAGTAGTCGAGCCAGCCGCCGTGCACCGTGTCCTGGGCGAGGCGCAGGGCCGTCAGGTGCGGTGATACGGCGGAGTTGCGCATCGGGAAGTCGACGAAGTGGACGGCGGCGTTGCTGACCGCCATGCCGGGGAAGCTGTCGGTGACCATCTTCACGTGATGGCTGGCCGCGTAGGTGAAGTCGGGGATGCCGTCGGCCATGTGCGTGCCGGACTCCAGGCGGAAGATGTCGGTGCCCGACGGTGTGTAGTTGCACGTGGCGATGGACGGGCGGATGGCCTTCACGGCGGCGGCCCGGCGCTGGAAGAGCTCGGCGACGGTACGGGCCTGGAACTCCAGGTAAGCGGGATAGCTCTCGTCCTCCGTGGAGCGGGGCAGCTCCCCCGCGCACTCCTCGGCGAACCGGCGTGCGCAGTTGGCGCACTGGCAGAAGCCGTGGAAGACGCGGCTGTAGTCGCGTACCTGGTAGCCGTGCATGTTGATGAAGACGCCGTCGATCGGGTAGCGCTCGGCTGCCTCGGCGAGGATCTCCAGGGACTTCTCCTGCTGGTACGCGCCGTTCAGGCAGGTGTGCACCTGGCCGTTGTACGTGACCGACTCGCCCGCGAGGCTCTTGTAGTGCCAGTCGGGGTGGCCGGCCGCGATGGTCTCGTTGAGCTTGCTGAAGTCGAAGCGGGCGATGAGGCGGATGCCGGCGGCCCGGGTGCGTTCGATCACCTCGCCCAGGAAGTCGCTGCGCAGGTGCGGGTTGCGGTGGTGGAAGGGCAGAGACGTGGGGTAGTTGGCGACGATACCGCCGGCGTTGAAGAGGACGACGTTCGCCGAGAACTCCTGTAGAGACTCCACGAACCGGTCCGGGTCCGCGGTGACGTCGATCTCCCGCAGGTTGGTCTGTACGAGGCGCATCGGGCCGTTCTGCCACCAGTGGGTCATGACCTCATCCTCATCGGCTCGTGCAGGGCTGGGGCGGGCGGCTCACCGCCGGGTGAACACATGGTGCGGTTCAAGCCTGTTGAGCAGGGGTTCGCCCGCGCGGTAGCGGCGGGCGTTCTCGGTGATGATGTCGATGGAGCGCTGGGTGCGGTCGGGCAGGCGCGGAGTGACGTGGGGCGTGATCAGCATGTTGGGCGCGTCCCAGACCGGGGCGTTCGGCGGCAGGGGTTCGGTCTCGAAGACATCCGATGCCGCTCCCGCGATCACACCGTCCTCCAGTGCCGCCACGAGCGCCGGTTCGTCGACGAGCGCCCCGCGCGCGATGTTGATCAGGTACGCGGACGGCTTCATCATCCGCAGCTCGCGCGGGCCGATGAGGTGGTATGTCTCGTCGCTGAGATGCGCGGCGACGACCACCACGTCGCTCTCCCGGAGCAACGGCGCCACCGTGTCACCGCGCTCGGCGGAGTACAGCCGCTCCACCGGTCCCGGAGCCGGTGTGTCCTGACGGCGGTACGCGATCACGCGCATCCCGAACGCCTCCGCGAGCCGTGCGACCTCCGTCCCCGTATGTCCGAGTCCGATGATCCCCATCGTCCGGCCCCACAGGCTCAGCCGGTCGTGGTAGTTCTCCAGTCCTCCCCACACGTGGCGGCGCTGGGCATCGTGCAGTCCGTAGCTGTCGAACGTGAGCGACAGCGCGAAGAAGAAGACGTGCTGGGCGAGCGCGGCGGCCGAGCGCCCCGCCGAACCGGTCACGATGAGCCCTTTGTCGAACACCTCGGGCAGCGCCGAACGCGTCAGCCCGGCGTGGTCGCAGTGCACCCACTTCAGGTGCGGCGCCGCGAGGTGGCGGTCGTCCAGGTCGCCCAGGGTGACCGCGACATCGACCTCCTGGAGCGCTGCGGCGATGCCCTCGTTGTCCCGGTAGGAGACCGTGACCATCTCCGCGGGCGCGAACGCCTCCCGCAGCCTGTCGAGTTCGGCCTCGCTGTACGGAACGGTCGCGAGGACCTTCTTGATGTCACGTACGTGGGTCATGTGGCGATCATGTCTTCCTGCTCGGCGAGCCGCCGGCGCTCTTCTCGCCGGCGCTGCTGTGCCGCCGGATCGGCGACCGGGGCGGCGAGCAGCAGGCGGCGGGTGTACGGGTGTTCGGGGGTCGTCGTGACCGTGGCAGCCGGGCTGGACTCCACGATGTCTCCGTCGTGGAGCACGGCGACCCGGTGGCTGACGTGCCGGATCACGCTCAGGTCGTGCGAGATGAACAGATAGGCGACGTCGGTGCCTTGCTGGATGTCGACGAGCAGGTCCAGGACCCTGCGCTGCGTCGACAGGTCGAGGGCGGAGACGGGTTCGTCGCACACGATGAGTCTCGGGCGCGGCGCGAGGGCCCGCGCGATGGCCACCCGCTGGCGCTGGCCGCCGCTGAACTCGCGGGGCAGCCGGGCCACGCTGTTCGCGGGCAGCCCGACCTGGTCGAGGAGGGCGGCGATGCGGGCGCCTGCGTCGGTCCGGGTGGCGCCTTGGACGACGAGGGGTTCACCGAGGATGTCGCCGATGGTGAGGGACGGGTTGAGCGAGCTGTAAGGGTCCTGGAAGACCACCTGGATGTCCCGCGCGAGCGCACGGCGGCGGGCGCCGGTGACATGGGTGATGTCGTCGCCGTCGAACGTGATGCGCCCGCCGCTCGGCCGTACGAGACCGAGGACGGCGCGCCCGATGGTGGTCTTGCCGGACCCGGACTCGCCGACGAGGCCCAGCGTCTCGCCCGCGGACACGCTCAGGGACACGCCGTGCAGCGCCTGGTGGGGCCGGCGCCGCAGGCCGCGGCCGGGGAACGTGACCTGCAGGCCGCTGATGTCGAGCAGGGCGTTCGTCATGGGGTCCTTCCTCCCGTGGGCGCATCGACCGGCACATCGGTGGACGCTTCGGCAGGAGCATCGGTGCGTACGGTGTCGTCGAGGATCGCGTCGAGCAGCATGCGGGTGTACTCGTGCCGGGGTGCGTCGAAGATCTCGGTCGTCGTGCCCGTCTCGACGATCTCGCCGCCGCGCATGACCGCGACCCGGTCGCAGAAGTCGGCGACCATCCCGAAGTTGTGGGTGACGAGCACGACCGCCATGTTCAGGCGCTTGCGCAGGTCGTGGAGGAGGTCGAGGATCTCGGCCTGGACGGTCACGTCGAGCGCGGTGGTCGGCTCGTCGGCGATCAGGACCTGCGGCCGGCCCGCCACGGCTCCCGCGATGAGCACGCGTTGCGCCATGCCGCCGGATATCTGGTGCGGGTAGCAGCCGGCGACGCGCTCCGGGTCGGGGATGCCGACCCGGTCGAGCAGGGCGAGCACGCGCTGACGCGTCTCGGCGCGACGCATCGGCTGCACCGCGCGTACACAGGCGGCGAGTTGGGCGCCGACGGTGAGGGACGGGTCCAGGTTGGACATCGGCTCCTGGGGGACGTAGGCGATGGAGTGCCCGCGGACACTCCGCATCTCGCGATCGGGCAGTCCGAGCAGTTCGCGGCCGTCGAGCCGGACCGAGCCGCGTGCCACCCGCGCCTCGGGAGGCAGCACGCCGAGCACCGCGAAGGCGGTCTGGGTCTTGCCGGAACCCGACTCTCCGACCAGGCCGAGAGTCTCTCCGGCCTGGAGGGTGAAGCCGGTGCCGCGGACCACCTCGGTGGGTTCGCCGGACGGGGAGTCGTAGGCGATGGCGAGGTCCTCGACCACGAGCAGCCCCTCGCTGTCGGCCGCCGCACCCGACGCGGCGGACCGCGGCCGGGTCGGCGAGACGATCGGCTGCGGCCGCCGCGTACTGCCCTCAAGGGTGTCCCGCAGCGCGTTGCCGAACAGCACCAGCGAGGCTGTGATCACACCGAGCAGCAGGCTGGGGAAGGCGAACTGCGACGGCGCGACGTACAGATTGGAGAACCCGGAGGCGATCATCGCTCCGAAGCTGGGCACCTCGCTGTTGCCGACGCCGAGGAAGGCGAGTCCGGCCTGGACGCTGATGGCCGTACCGGCGAAGAACGCCGAGGCGATGATGACCGGTCCGCGTACGGCGAACAGGACGTGCCGGGCCAGGATGCGGTGGTCGGGGAGCCCGGAGACGCGGGCGGCGTCCACGAAGAGTTCGTTCTTCACGCCGAGCACCTGATTGCGCACGATACGGAAGATGACCGGCGACATCAGGATTCCGAACAGGGCCATGGTGGCCCGGTAGTCGCCCTTGGTGACCGGCATCAGGACGATCAGGAGCAGCAGCCCGGGGAACGTCATGATGAGGTTGAACAGCCACTCGGTGGTGGCCCGTACCCGGGTGCCGAAGTAGCCGCCGGTCAGGCCCGCCGGTACGCCGACCGCGAGCCCGATGCCGGTGCCGATGAGCGCGGTGACCGCACTGGTGTTGATGGAGTGCAGGAGCAGGGAGAGGATGTCGCGGCCGTCCTTGTCCGCGCCGAGCGGATAGCCGTCCGTGCCGGGCGGGGCGTTGATCGCGTCGAGCGAGGCGGCGTTCGGACCGTGGGACGCGAGCACGTTCGCGAGCAGGCCCGCCGCAACGATGACGAGCAGGATCGTCACGGTCACGACCGCCTGCGGGTTACGGGAGAGCCGGCGCAGGGTGGAGGCGCGGTGCGCGGCCGGGTCCGCCGGCGTTCGCGTCTGCGTCTTCTCGCTCATCGCACCCTCGCTTTCGGGTTGAGCCAGCCGTTAAGGAGGTCCACGGCCAGATTGACGACGACGACCATGAGCACCCCGAGCAGCATCACGCCCATGATCACCGGGATGTCTCCCTGCAGGGCGGCGTTGAAGGAGAAGCTCCCGAAGCCGGGCAGCGCGAAGACGTTCTCGATGACGAGGGAGCCCCCGAGCATGGTGAGGAACTCCAGGGAGAGCACAGTGAGCGCGGGGCCCGCGGCGTTGCGCAGCACATGCCGCAGGACGATCCGGCGCGGGGAGAGCCCACGGGTGCGCAGGGTGCGTACGTAGTCCTTGCGCAGCTCGTCGATCATCGCGCCGCGCACCTGGGCGGTGAGGGTGGCGATGCCCGAGATCATGAGCGCCGCCACGGGGATGACGATGCTCGCCGCCCATTTCGCGGGGTTCTCGGTGAACGGGGTGTATCCCGTGGCCGGCAGCCAGTTCAGCTTGATCGCGAACACATACACCAGGGCGATGGCGAACAGCAGCGACGGCACCAGGTAGCCCACGAGCGAGACGCCCTGGGCCGCCTTGTCGACCCCGCCGCCCCGGGTGGCGGAGGCGACGCCGAGCGCCACGCTGATCACGGCCGTGACCAGGAGCGCCGTGAGCACGACGGACAGGGTGACACCGAGCCGGTCCATGACCGCTCCGCGGACCGGCTCACTGGTGAAGTACGAGGTCCCGAGGTCGCCGCGCACGGCGTGGCCGAGCCAGTCGGCGTACTGCACGAGGACCGGCCGGTCCATACCCAGGGACTTCATGCGGGCCTCGACCGCACCGGCCGTCGCCCCGGAGCCCAGCAGGCTCGCGGCGACGTCGTCGAAGCTGAAGCTGAGCAGCCAGAAGGTGATCACCGAGACGAGCAGTGCGAGCACCAGGCCGGCCCCGAGCCTGCGCACTGCGTAGAGGATCACCGGTCAGCCCCTTGATCCGCGGTGCCGAACCAACGGAGCGTGGAGACATTGCTCTCTCCGTGGTTGAGCATGGTGATGCCGTCCTTGGTGAACCACAGCCGGTCGAGGCTGAGCAGGGGCGCGTCCCAGACCTCACGGGTCAGGAAGGCGTTCGTCTGCTTCGCGAGCTCGGCGCTCTTGTCCGGATCGGCCTCGCGGTGGAACTTCCGCATCAGGTCGTCGAGTTGCGGGTCACGGGTCCCCCAGGGGTTGTGCGAGGTGTTGGTCGGGATGTACCAGTTGAGCTCGCGCGGGAAGGCCATGGAGGACTCGACGGTGAAGTACATGGGGTACTTCTTCGAGGAGTAGGCCGAGTACGTGCGCTGCGGCGGGATGGCGTCCCAGCTGACCTTGATGCCGATGTCCGCGAGCGCCTGCGTGATGGTCGGCACGAACGGCTTGGCGTAGATGATCTCCGGCATACGCACCGAGAAGCCCTGGGGGTATCCGGCGTCGGCGAGGAGCTCCTTGGCCTTCTTCGGGTCGTAGTCGAAGGAGCCGTCGAGCTCGGGGTCGTATGCGGGGCCGTTCGGGCTGAACTGCTGCTGCATCGGCGTGGCCGCCCCTTTGACTAGCTGCTTGTTGATCTTCTCGCGGTCGAAGGCCATGGCGATCGCCCGCCGGACCCGTACATCGCCGAGCGCGGGCTCCACCTCGCCCTCGCGGTCGCCGAGCACGAGCATCGCGAGCGCGGTGGCCTTGACATCCGTCTTCTTGAAGCCGGCCGCGAGGACGCGCTTCTCCTCCTCCACCCGTACGCTGCCGGCGTTGACCTGCCCCGAGAGCAGCGCGTTCGTGTACGCGCCCGGGTCCTTCATGAGCCGGACGTCCACGGTGCGGAAGGGGAAGTCCTTCGCGTTCCAGTAGTCGTCCCGCCGCTTGAGCACGAACACCGTTCCGGCCTCGGTCTTGTTGGTGTCGAGTTCGTACGGTCCCGAGCTGACGGGGTTGCGAGCGGTGCGCTTGTCGTCGACCGTCCTGGGGTCCGCGATCACGCCTCCCTCGGAGGCCAGGGCGTGGAGCAGCACCGCGTCGGGCGCGTCGAGCCGGAAGACCACCGTGCGCTTGTCCGGCGCCTCCACCTTGTCCACGCGCTTGAACAGCGCCCGGGCCGGCCCCGCCGTCTTCATCGTGTGCTCCACGGTCGCCTTCACCGCGGCGGCGTCGACCTCGGCGCCGCTGCTGAACGTCATGCCGGAGCGCAGCTTCAGGGTGAGGGTGCGGCGGTCGTCGCTGTACTTCCAGCTCGTGGCCGCGTTGGGCTTGAGCTCCCCGTTGTTGTCGGTGTACAGGAGTGTGTCGTACAGGGCGCTCCAGATGAACCCGTTCTCGCCGACGGTGAGCTGGGCGGGGTCGAGGGAGTTCGGCGCGGTCTGGATGGCGAGCTTGAGTGCCTCGCCGGCCTTCGGCGTGCTGTCGGACCCGTCGGTGGAGCCGCCGCAGGCGGCGACGGACGACAGGGTGATCAGCGCGGTCGCGGTGGTGAGGGCGGGAGCGTGGCGGCGTGTGCTGTGCGGTCGTAGGGGCATCTCGCGAACTTCCTTGTCCGGGGAGGGTCCGATGGGCTGTTCAGGAGTGCTGTGCGGGACGGAGGCTCGGTCACGCGGTGGGTTTACGCGACCCGTTCCGCCGCCAACGGGCCCGAAGGGTGTGGGCCGCGGCCTTCGGCTGGCGCTGCCGGGTGAACACGCCCTTTTTGTTGCCGTCGACCCGGTGGATGCCGTTGGAGGTGCGGAAGTCGGCGAAGTTCCATACCTGTTCGCCGATCACCGCGTCGAAGCGGTCGAAGACGCGGTGGTGCATCTCCAGGAGGGCCTTCTGGTACTCCTCGGTCCACGGGATGTCCCAGACCGAGTGCAGGCCGCTGACGGTGTCGGCGCCGTACTCGCTCATCACGATCGGCTTGCCGTGGGTCTTCACCCAGTCCGCGAGCTCGGCGTCCAGGGCAGCCTCGGCGGTGGCGAGGTCGCCGTTGGCCAGGTACCAGCCGTGGTAGCGGTTGAGGCAGAGGACGTCGAAGAGGTCGGCGATCCGGTCGTTGGAGGGGCTGGCGAACATGAAGCTGGCGTACGTCACCGGGCGGGTCGGATCGAGCTCGCGGACCAGGTCGACCAGGGGCTCGAAGTACTCGCGCGCGCCCTCCTCGTGGGAGGCGGGCTCGTTGGAGACGCACCACATGACGACGCTGGGGTGGTTCTTGTCGCGGGCGATCAGCTCCCGCAGCTCCTGCGCGTGCGCCGCGCGGGTCGCGTCGTTCATGGTGTCCGGCGAGAACGTGGGGCGCTTGTTCGGGTTGGCGATGCCGCCCTCGATGAAGAGGTTGAGCCCGACGGCCGCCGACTCGTCGATGACGACGAAGCCCTGCCGGTCGGCGAGGTCGAGGACCTCTTCGGCGTACGGATAGTGCGTGGTGCGGAAGGAGTTGGCTCCGCACCAGCGCATCAGCTCGAAGTCGTGGACGAGGTAGGCGTTGTCGTGCCCCTTGCCGCGTACGGCCGTGTCCTCGTGCTTGCCGAAGCCGGTGAAGTAGAACGGCTCGCCGTTGATGAGCAGTTGGGTGTCGCGTATCTCGACGGTGCGGATGCCGACGGCCAGCGGGTAGCTGTCGATCACAGTGTCTCCGTCGAGTGCTTCGGTGACCAGCTCGTACAGGTACGCCTTGCCGGGCTGCCAGAGCTTGGCTCCCGGGACCCGCAGCATTCCCTGAGCGCCGGAGTCGGCGGCCACCTCGGTCCCGTCGGCGTCGAGCAGGCGCACGCGTACATCGGCAGGCCCCGTGGTGACGACGGAGTAGTCGACGAGCCCGGTCGTCCCCTCGACATCCGTGACGACCGTGACGTCCCCGACCCGTACCGTGGGGGCGCAGTGCAGCGAGACCGAGCGGGCGAGTCCGGCGTAGTTGTAGAAGTCGTGCAGGTACTTCTGCTGCCGGCGCCCGTCCTGGGCGACGGTGACGCTGCCGGGCGGAATGGTGGTGTGGGTGAGTTCGTTGCTCACCGCGATCGTCAGCCGGAACTCCTCCCCGGCGCTCACCGCTTCGGTGATGTCGGCGTCGAAGGGGGTGTAGCCACCGACGTGCTCGGTGACCAGCACGTCATCGACGTACACCCGGCCGGTGTGCGTGGCCGCGTCGACCCGGACGAAGATCCGCTCCCCGGCCCAGCCACGCGGCACCCGGACCGTGCGCTGGTACCAGACCCAGCCGACGTGGTCGCGGATCGCCGGGTCGGTGAACAGGTCGTTGTAGCTGGCGGGTACGGGGGCTTCCAGAGGGGTGTCCAGCCAGCCCCGCCACGGCTCGGCGCCGAGCGCCGTGTCGATGGCGAACAGCCACAGTCCGTCGAGGGACACGACTTCACGTGTACGGGTGGCCCTGGGCTTCAGCATGTTCTCTCCTGTCGGAGGCGGCTCGGGAGGGAGGTGGGTGCCGGAACGCTGGTGACGGGGGCGGTACGCAGCCGGCCGGGCCCGGGTCCGGCACGCGGTTCGTCCGTCGCGCGTGCGGGTGCGATGGGCTCGTAGGCCTGCATCCGGAAACATTGGCCAATACCACGACTGCGGGTGGTAGCGTGACCGTACCACCAAAACAGCAACGTGATGCTAGTTTCGACGGGAGTTTGTATGGCGACGACGGGACGCGGCCCCTACGCCAAGACCGCCGAGGTGCGACGCAAGATCCTCCAGGCCTGTGTCGACGCCTTCGGAGACGCCGGCTTCCACGGCTCCAGCACCAAGGACATCGCTCAGCGCGCCGGGATCAGCCACACCGGCCTTCGCCATCACTTCCCCACCAAGGAAGACCTGCTCATCGCACTCCTTGAGCTGCGCGCCGAGCACAGCTCGCAGCTGCTGACCGAACTGAACGCCCGCACGCCGGAAACGGATCCGCTGGACGCGCTCCGGGGCCAACTGGCGATACTCCGTGAGAACCGGCGCAGTCCCGGGATGATCGAACTGCACACCGTGCTCTCCGGCGAAGCGACGTCCCCCGACCACCCGGCGCACAACTACTACGTCAAGCGGTACCAGGACATTCGCCAGCACTACACGCGGGCGTTCACCACGCTCGCCGAGCGCGGCGATCTCAGCGCCCCCTTTCCCCCGGCGCAACTCGCGACCATGACGATCTCGCTCATCAACGGCCTGCAGATGCAGTGGCTGTACGACCGGGAATCGGTGGACGTCGAGGGGACGGTACGCGACTTCCTCGTATCCGCGGTTCCGGCGCTGGGGCGCTGACCGCCTGCACCCTCGGCCATCCCTGCGTACGGGACATCAAGAAGCCGCTGGGTGTCGGTCGCCGCTCGCCGGTGCGCGTCCTGCGAGTTCCTCGATGACAAGGAGGAGCGCGCTGTGGTCCAGGGCTCCGAGGCCCCGGGCGCGGGCCGCGGTCAGCAGCTGGGACACGGCACCGGTCAGTGGCACGGCGACACCGGTCGCCCGTGCGAGGTCCAGCGCGATGCCGAGATCCTTGTGGTGCAGGTCGATGCGGAAGCCGGGCGTGAAGGTCCGGGCCAGCATGCCGTCGCCCTTCACGTTCATGACCTGGTTGCCGGCCAGGCCGCCCTTGAGAACGGTGAGCGCCGACCCTGTCGGTACACCGCTCGCCTCCAGAAGGACCAGCGCCTCGGAGACGAGAGCGATGACGCCGGCGACGATCATCTGGTTCGCTGCCTTGACGGTCTGCCCTGCGCCGTCGGTGCCCACGTGGACCACTGTCCTGCCCACCGCGTCGAGTAACGGCCGGGCCGCGGCGAAGTCGTCGTCGCGGCCTCCGACCATGATCGACAGGGTGCCGTCGATCGCGCCCTGCTCGCCTCCGCTGACCGGCGCGTCCAAGGGGCGGACCCCCGCCTCGCGCGCCGCCTCGGCGATGGCCCGGGACGTCTCCGGCCGGATCGTGCTGCAGTCGACCAGCAGCAGTCCTTCCCGCGCATGTGTGAGGACGCCGTCCGTGCCGAGGACGGCCTCCTCGACATCAGGGGAGTCCGGCAGCATGGTGACAACCGCGTCGGCCTGCGCGGCCACCTCGGCGATGCCGGTCGCCGCCCGGCCACCGGCCGCCACGAGGCGTTCCACCGGACCGGCCGACCGGTTGTAGCCGACGACGTCGAATCCGGCCTTGATCAGGTTCGCCGCCATGGGGGCGCCCATGACACCCAGCCCGATGACACCGACCGTCTCCATCTCTTCACGACCTTTCTGACCGGGGCGCACAGCACCGGGTGCGGACCGTCAGTCGGAAGTGCGGTATCCAATAAATGGAAAGGCGATTCTCAACTGGTAAAGAGACGGTAGGTGTGCGCCGTTCGCGTTGTCAACGGGACGGGGTCACCCGGCCGTCGCGAAGGCGCGCAGTTCGCGGGGTATGTCGGGGCCGGTCGGCGTGTAGATGACCTCCTGGAAGCCGAGTTCGCCGAGGCGGGTCAGTTTGCGGCCGATGCGGGCGGCGTCGCCGACCATGGTGGTCGTGTCGATGTGTTCCAGGAGCGGGCGGTCGCGCTCCGTGAGATGGGTGACGTGGCCTTCGAAGGTCAGCAGATGGCGTTGGCTTTCGTCGGCAAGTGCCTCCAGGTCCTCGCGCCAGGCCCGCCCTCCGGGCCGGGCGTCGACCGCCTCGGCACCGCCGCGCGCGTAGGCGTCGTGCCAGTCGACGACGCGCCATGGCCCGACCGCCTCGCGCACCCGGTCGGAGCCGGGGTCCTCGCCCTCGTCGAGGACCGTGCCGGACAGGATCGTCGACGTCGGCAGGGTGGGGTGGGGGCGGCCGATGATCCCGTCGGCCACGTCGGCGGCCAGGGCGGTGCCCCGAGGGCCGAAGACACTGATCCACAGGGGCACGTCGAGCGGCCGGGGCACCGTGAGGCCAGGGGCGTGGAGCATGCGCGCCGGCTTGCCGTCCACCATGGCCGTCTCGCCCGCCAGGAGCCGGCGGAGGGCGGCGACGTAGGCGATGAAGGCGTCGAGTCGCATCGGTGACTGTCCCAGTGCCAGGCGGGCGGTGAAGCCGGTGCCGAAGCAGGCCCGGAAGCGGCCCGGTGCCAGGCGGGCGATGGTGGCGATGGCGGACGCCATGGCCATCACCGAGCGCTGGTCGGGGACGAGGACCGCCGTGCCGAGACCGATGCGGGTCGTACGGCGTGCGGCGAGGGCGAGGTGGACGAAGGGGTCCTCCCACAGGGGCGCGGAGTCGTAGATCCACACCCGGGCATAGCCGAGTTCCTCGGCCAGCGCGGCCAGTTCGGCGAAGTCCGGACCCGGCGGGAGGCCGCACGACAGCTCAGGCGAGGGCAGCACGCCGTCACCGCCTGGCCGCCGGAGCCGATGCGCGGCTTCCCACTCTCCAACTCGCCGCCGAGGCAGTCGAGTTGGCCGACGGCGTGCTATAACTCATATGACGCATAACTCATATACCGTCTATTGTTCGTGAACATCCCACAGGGGAGGAATCGTGTCCAAGGGGTACGTCATCCTGACCGAGGCCGTCCGTGACCGGGCCGGTATGGACGCCTACAGCCGGGCGGCCGCACCGTCGTTGGTCGAGGCCGGAGCCTCCGTCCTGGCCGTCGACGAGGAGCCCCGGGTGCTGGAGGGCCGGTGGCACGGTGACCGGACCGTCGTCCTGGAGTTCGCGTCGGTCGAGGCGGCGCGGGCCTGGTACGAGTCGGCCGGGTACGCGCGGGCGAAGCCGCTGAGGCAGGCCGCGGCAGACACCAACGCGGTGCTGCTCGCCGGGTTCGAGATGCCGCCGCGGCCGGCCTAGCTCCCTGGCCTCCCATCAGCTCACTGTGATCGCCCGCTCAGGGCAGCTCATCGCCGCGGTCCGCACCGTCTGCTCGAACCGCTCCGGCACATCGGGTTGTTCGACGACGGCGTAGCCGTCGTCGCTCAGATCGAACACCTCGGGGCAGAGGGTGCAGCAGACCGCGTGCCCGCGGCAGCGGTCCTCGTCGACCGTGGCCTTCATCGCGTGGCCTCCTCGGCGCGCGTGAACTCCAGGCCCAGGTGGGTCAGGCCGCGCAGGATGTACGTCGGCAGGTACTGGTAGCGGCGCGACTCCGCAGGGCCGTGCACGCGCTCCGAGATCCTGATGTCCGTCGTACGGTCCAGCAGGCGCTCGATGGCCACCCGCGCCTCGGCCCGGGCCAGCGGTGCTCCGGGGCAGGTGTGGATACCGCGCCCGAAGGCGACGTGGTGGCGGGCGTTGGGGCGGGCGGGGTCGAAGGCTCCCGGGTCCTCGAAGCGGCGCGGGTCGCGGTTCGCCGCTCCGTTGACCACCATGAGCGTCGTACCGGCCGGGACGTCGACGCCGCCCACCGTGGCCGGAACCCGGGAGAGCCGGAAGTCGCCCTTGACCGGGCTCTCCATCCGCAGCGTCTCCTCGACGAAGTTGGGGATGCGGTCGCGTTCGTCGCGCAACAGCCGCTGGATGTCGGGGCGTTCGGCGATCACCTTGAGTGCGGAGCTGAGCAGGCGGACGGTGGTCTCCTGCCCGGCCGAGAACAGGTTGGCGGCCACCCGGACCGCGTCGGCGGCCTCGGGCAGCGAGCCGTCGGGGAACGTGGCGGTGGCAAGACCGGTCAGGACGTCCTCGCGCGGTTCGCGGCGCCGGTCCTCGATGTAGTGCGTGAACCGCCCGTACAGGAACTCCAGCGGCGAGTGCGCCAGTGTGTCGTCGCCGGTGCTGCCGATACCGCCCCCGGCCTGCGGCCGGCGCTGGAGGCGGTCGAGGAACTCCTCCCGGTCCTCCTCCGGCACGCCGAGCAGGTCGGCGATGACGAGCAGCGTGAAGGGACCGGCGAACTCGCTGATGAACTCGCCCTCCTCGCGGGCCAGGAAGGTGTCCAGCAGCCGGTCGGCGATCTCCCAGATGGCCGCCTCGTTCTGCTTGAGCCGCTTGGGCGTGATCAGCCGCATCAGCAGCCCGCGGTGCGCGGTGTGCACCGGCGGGTCGAGCGTGGGCAACTGGTCGCTCATCGGCAGTTCGTCGCGGTGCCGCTCGATGAGGTCGCTGACGTCGTCGCCCTCCAGCGGGACCGGGAAGCCGGGAAAGGGCCCGGTGACCGAGACACACGAGGAGAACGTCCTGGAGTCCTGGAACACCTCGACCGCCTCGTCGTACCCCGTCACCATCACCACGTCGTGGTGGGGTTCGCGGTGCACGGGGCACCGGGCGCGCAGGGCATCGAAGTAGGGGTACGGATCCGCCACCAGTCCGTCGTCCCGGAAGAAGTCGATCGCGTCGATGTCGTCGGACGGCTCGTCGTGGTGCGCCACTGGCCGGCCTCCTCTTTGGTGTGACGGCAGCACGGAAGGGAAGGAGAGTTCTCTCTGAAGAGAATCTAGTTCTCAAATCAAGGGATTGCTAGTCGCCTACGGTGATCTCGGTGCCGTGACGGGTGCGCGGCCGTTCGTCGACCTCGTCGACCAGTCCCCAGCGCCGCGCCCGGGACGCGGTCAAAGGGGCGCCGGACAGGGCCAGACAGGCCGTCCGTTCCCGGCCGATGCGGGCGGGCAGGCTCGCCGTGCCGCCAGCCCCGGGAATCAGTCCCATCCCGATCTCCGGCAGCCGGATCACCGTGTCCGGTGCGGCCGTCACCCGCCCGGCGAACGCCGCCAGCTCGATGCCGGCCCCCACGCAGGCGCCGTGCAGATGGGCGGTCACCTTGGCCGCGCACCGCTGGAGCAGCGCGGCCGGGCTCCGCTGCACGCGCACCCGGTGGGCCTCGGCCGGATCCCGTGACGTGCCGAACTCGGCGAGGTCGCCTCCGCTGCAGAACGCGGGACCGTTTCCGTACAGGTCCACGCGGGCGATCGTCGGGTCCGCCGCGGCGACCTCCAGAGCCTCGCACAGGGCGTCCCGCGTGGCCGCGTCGAAGGCGTTGCGCACCCAGGGGCGGTCCAGGGTGATGGTCAGGCGGTCGCCGTCGCGGTGCAGCCGGACGGGTTCGGCGGCCGGGCGCGGGGTGCGGGGCCGGGCCGAGGTGAGCCAGGCCCGGAAGGCCGCGCCCGCCTGGAGGGCCGAGTAGGCGAGGGATTCGACGACCAGCCGGTCGGGCGGCGGCAGTGCGGCGCCCATGCGCAGCACCTGGACGAGAGCGAGGCAGGCGTCGGGCCGGCTCGCGACGGTGTCCCGCAGCTGCCGGGCGGTGGCGTACGGATCCGCGCAGCAGACCCACGGGCGCGGCGGATCGGGGGCGGCCGTGAGAAGTACGTCGAACTCCTCCGCCGTATCCCTCGGCCGGGCCGCCACCGCGACCCGTACACAGGGGCCTCCCGGCCCGGGCGGCGCTGTGCGGTCGAGGTCGGCCAGCAGGAAGGGCGGCTCCATGGCCACCGGAGTGTAATCTTGCCTCACCTCTTGGGAGAAGGGTGTTCGCGTGTCAAAGAATGCCGCTCTCGACCGCTGGATGGTCACCGTCGAGCCCCACCTCGACCCGCTCCGCGCGGTCGTGGCGGACCTCACCGGCCTGACGGGCGTCCCCGTCGATCTGCCCACCGCCCTGTTCCTGCGTGCCCACCTCGCCGGGCTCCCGCCGCCCGGCAGGACCTCGGCGGGCGGCTCCTGCCACCTCCTCGAGACCGCCGACGGATGGGCCGCGGTCAACCTGGCCCGCCCCGACGACCACACGTCCCTCCCCGCCCTGCTGGCGCTCCTCGGCGCGCCGGACGCGGACCTGCCGGCGGCGGCGCGGCGGACCTCCGCAGCCGAACTCGCCCGGTCCGCACAACTTCTGGGCATCGCTGCCGCGGCCCTCGGCTCGGCGTGCGGCGGCCGTGCGCCCGTTCGTGCCGAGCGCCACGGGGAACCACAGCCGCGCGATCTCGAAGGCCTGCGGGTCGTCGACCTGTCCGCGCTGTGGGCCGGCCCCCTGTGCGCACGGCTGCTGGGCCAGGCCGGGGCCCGGGTGGTGAAGGTGGAGAGCACGACCCGGCCGGACGGGGCCCGGTTCGGGCACCCCGGCTTTTACCACTGGCTCCACGACGGGCACGACAGCCTGGTGCTGGACTTCACCTCGGGCGCGCCGGCCGACGTGGTCGCGGACGCCGACGTCGTCATCGAGGCGTCCCGGCCGAGGGCGCTGCGGCGGCTCGGTGTGCGCGCCGAGGAGTTCCTGGCCGCTCGCCCCGGCCGGGTCTGGGTCGGCATCACCGGGTACGGCCGCGCGGACGACCGGATCGCCTTCGGCGACGACGCGGCCGTCGCAGGCGGCCTGACCGGCCGTGACGCCCACGGCGACCCGGTGTTCCTCGGCGACGCGCTCGGCGACCCCGTCACCGGCCTGTACGCCGCCCACGCCGTGGCCCGCTCCCTCGACCGCGGAGGCGGGGAGCTGCTGTGCGTGTCCATGGCGGCATGCACGGCAGCGCTCGCCGACACGCCGGTGCGGCCGTGCTGATCAGGGACGTGGAGGTCGAGGGGCGCGGCCGGGTGGACGTGCGGGTCGTGGACGGCCGCATCGCCGCGATCGGAGCTCGGCTGGCGGGCCCGGCCGACGTCGACGGGCGCGGCGGGGCGCTGCTGCCTGGCCTGCACGATCATCACGTCCACCTCACCGCGCTGGCCGCCGAGGCCGCTTCGGTGCGGGTCGGCCCCTCCGACGTCGCCGGGCGTGACGGGTTCGCGGCGGCGCTGCGCGGCGCCGGTGCGCCGGGGGAGTGGGTGCGGGCCGTCGGCTACCACGAGAGTGTCGCCGGGGAGCTGGACCGGCGGGCGCTGGACGCGCTCGTGCCCGACCGGCCGGTCCGGGTGCAGCACCGCAGCGGGGCGATGTGGTTCCTGAACAGTGCGGCGCTGCGGGCGGCGGGGCTGGACGGCGACCATGCCGACGGGCGGTTCTGGCGCGAGGACGCGCGGCTGCGTCATGTCGTACCGCCCCTGCGGCTCGACCTGGCCCGGGTCGGGCGACGGGCCGCACGCCTCGGCCTGACCGGCTTCACCAACGCCGACCCGCACCCCGCCGACGGGCTCGCGCAGACGCTGGCCGTCCTGCCCCAGCGGCTCCTCGTCATGGGCGTCGACCGCCCGGTGAAGCTGATGCTCGACGACCTGACGCTGCCCACCCCCGCCGACCTGGCCGCCACGATGACCGGGATACGGCCCCGCCCGGTCGCCGTGCACTGCGTCACCCGTGTGCAACTGCTCGTGACGCTCCTCGCTCTGGACGACGCGGGCCCGGTTGACGGCGACCGGATCGAACACGGGTCCGTCATCCCGGCGGAGACCGTCCCCTGGCTCCGGCGGCTCGGCGTGACGGTGGTGACCCAGCCCCATTTCCCCGTCGAGCGGGGGCAGTCGTACGCCACCGACGTCCACCCCGACGACCGGCCACACCTCTACCGCTGCCGGAGCCTGGCCGAGGCCGGCGTTCCCGTCGCCGCCGGAACCGACGCACCGTACGGCACCCACGACCCGTGGGCCGTGATGCGGGCCGCCGTCGCACGCGGCAACGGGGAGGGCCTCACACCGCAGGCGGCGCTGCGCCTCTTCCTCGGCAGACCGGAACGGCCCTCGACCCCCAGGAAGGTGACGGTCGGTGCGCCGGCCGACCTGTGCCTGCTCCGCGTGCCCCTGCGCGAAGCACTCGACGCGCTGACCGCCGACGCCGTACGGGCCGTGTATGTGGGCGGTCGGCCGATCACCGAGGGAGCCACGGGCGCACAAACCTGAGTAGACATCAATATTGGCTTTGGCCGAGCGCGCTCGGATCGAGGATCCTTCCGGAGCTTTCCACTGCAACACTATGGTTCGCTCAGCATTGAGATCCTAGACTCGCCGGAGTGAGCAACGAAGCGACCGCCTCGAAAAGGGGGCTCTACGCGCGGTCCCACAAGCGTCGTGAGCAGATCGCGCTCGCCGTCCTCGAACTGGTCGATGAGGCCGGCCACGCATCGGTGACCACGGCGCTCGTCGCGCAGCGGTCACACACCCCCGAACCGACCGTCCTGTACCACTTCCCCACGAAGGACCACCTGTTGGTGGCCGCGCTGGAACGGGCCGACGACATCGCCGTGCTGTCGGCGGATGGGGAGAGCGACGAGGTCCGCCTGGACCTCGAAGCACTCCGGCGGGCGGCCGACTCGGCGTTGCGGGAGAACGAACGGCGCGTGCGTCTGTATGTCGTGCTCATGGGCCAGGCCGCCACGCCCAGCCATCCCGCGGCGGAGTACTTCACGCGCCGCACCGAGCGCGGCGTCGCCATCTTCACCAGGCTCGTCGCCCGGCGGCAGCAGGAGGGGCTCGCTCACCCGGGACTGGATCCGGCGCAGGTCGCCCGCCAGATCGTGGCGCTGTGGGACGGACTGACGCTGATGTGGGTGAACGACCGCACGCTGGAAGTGGGCTGGCTGCTGCGGGACGCGGTGCGGCGGCTGTCGGGCGAGAACTGGATGGCGGCCCGGGAGTTGCTGAACCGCGATGACGTAGGCCTCTAGCCGAACGCGAGGGGAGCGCAGTGAGCGTGACGGACGATCAGGACTTCGGTGAACCCTACCTGGACGTGGACGAATGGCGTGACATCCCGGTGCGGCACCGCTACCTCCACGGCGGATTCGCCGACAGCGAGACACGGTTCTCGATCTACTTCCCGCCCGCCGAGGCATACCAGGGACGCTTTTTCCAGCACATCACGCCGGTCCCCGGCAGCGAGCACCAGGCGCAGACGGCCCGCGGACAGGAGGACAGGATCTCGTTCGCGGTGTCGAGCGGTGCGTACTTCCTGGAGACCAACGGCGGCGGGGGCGGCGGGACCGTGCCCCCGGGCGACCCCACCATCGCGGGCTTCCGCGCCAACGCGGCAGCGGCCCGCTACTCACGCGTCGTCGCGCAGCGCGTCTACGGGCCCCACCGTCCCCACGGGTATGCGTACGGCGGCAGTGGCGGCGCGTACCGGACCATCGCCGGCGCCGAGAACACCGACGGTGTCTGGGACGGCTTCGTGCCGTACGTCGTGGGGAGTCCGATGGCGATACCGAACGTGTTCTGCGTGCGCATGCACGCACAACGGGTGCTCAGGCATCGGTTCGACCGCATCGTCGACGCCCTGGAGCCCGGTGGCAGCGGCGACATGTTCGAAGGGCTGGATCCCGAAGAGCGCGCAGCGCTGGCGGAGGTGACGGCCATGGGCTTCCCGCCGCGCGCCTGGTTCGGCCACCGCACGATGGGCATGCACGCCTTCACCGCCCTCTACGGCGGTGCCCTCGCCATGGACCCCGGATACTTCGCGGACTTCTGGACGCAACCCGGATACCTGGGCGCCGATCCCGGGTCCTCGGTCCACCGTGACCGGCTCCGGCACAGCTCCCGCGTCGTCGCCACGGTCACGTCGCGCGAGGCCGCGCATCTGGGCCTGGCAAGCTCCGCCCCCGCGGCAGCTGCCCGGGGCGGGGTGGACCACGCCTTCAAGGGACAGGAGCGGGACGAGGAGGCCGTCGTCGCCCTCCGGTTCGCGGAGCCCGCACCGTGTGACGCGCAGGGCGCGGAGCTCACCGTCCGGACCGGGCGGGCCGCGGGGCAGTCCCTGGTCCTGAGGGAAGTACGCGGCGACCTGGCGGTGCTGGACGAGCCGAACGGGACACCCGCGCTCACCGGGCTGTCTCCCGGGGACGCCGTCGACGTCGACAACAGCAACTTCCTCGCTGCCCAGACGTACCACCGCCACCAGGTCCCGCCGCAGGGGTTCGCGGTCTGGGACCAGTTCCGCGACGAGAACGGCGACCCGGTCCCGCCGCAGCGCCCCGTGCACCTGGGGCCGCTCTTCGCCACCGGCGCCGCCGGATCCGTGCAGACGGGGAAGTTCACCGGAAAGATGATCGCGGTCGCCTGCCTTCTGGACCGTGAGGCGTTCCCCTGGCAGGCGGACTGGTACCGGTCGAGGGTGCGGGAACACCTCGGGGACGCCACCGACGAGCACGTCCGCCTCTGGTACGTGGACAACGCCCTCCACGGCGATCAGGAGATCCAGGAGGACCCGACTCGGTCCGTGAGCTACCTGGGAGTTCTGCACCAGGCGCTACGGGATCTGAGCGCATGGACCGAGTCGGGCGTGCCCCCGGCCGCCTCGACCGACTACACGATCTGCGACGGGCAGGTCGTGGTGCCGCCGTCCGCCGCCGCGCGGGGTGGCATTCAGCCCGTGGTCGACCTGACCGTGGACGGCACGGCCCGCGCGGATGTCCCGTCCGGGCAGCAGGTCACACTGTGCGCCGTCGCGGAGGTCCCGCCCGCTGCGGGCAAGGTGGTCGCGGTCCAGTGGGACCTTGACGGCGACGGTACGTTCCCGGTGACGGAGGACGTCGAACCGGCCGAGCGGGTCCGCGTGGAGCGGCGCCACGCCTTCGCCGCACCCGGCACCCACTTCGTGACCGTGCGCGTCCGCGCCCAGCGCGACGGTGACGCCTCGGCCGTGTTCACACGCGTGGACAACATTGCCCGGGTACGTGTGGTCGTCGCCCACCCAGCGGGCTCCGGCCCGGAGCTCGCTCACTGACGCCCACCGGCGTCTCGTCACGCCGCCGGTCAGACGCTGTACCCGCCGTCCACCCCCAGCGCCTGCCCGGTGACGAACCCGGCCCGGTCCGAGGCGAGGAACGCGACCGCCTCCGCGATGTCCTGGGCCTGGCCGAAGCGGCGCAGGGGGATGTTGCGGCGGGTGATGGCGAGGGCCTCCTCGCCGAGTTCACCCGTGTCGATCAGCCGGGCCGCGATGCCGTCCGTGAGCATGCCGGGGGCGACGCAGTTGACCCGGACGCCGTAGCGGCCCTCCTCGGCGGCCAGGGCGCGTGCGACCGCCTCGACCGCCCCCTTGGCACCCGACGACAGGCCGTCGCGCACGGGGTAGCGGCGGGTGGCGACGGTGGTGACGGCGACGATGCTGCCCCGGCTCTCGCGCAGCAGCGGCAGCGCGGGGTGGACGAGGTTGAAGAACGCCACCGCGTCGGCCTCCAGTTGGGCGCGGTACCGGGCGGGCGTGACCTTGCTCAGGTGGGTCATGGGCACGTGGGGTCCGGCCGCGTAGACCAGTGTGTGCACGCCGCCGCATCCACGCACGGCCCGTGCCGTCTGCGCCTCGTCGGTCAGGTCCACCCGCAGGGCGGTGACCTGGCGGCCGTACGCCTTCACCTCCGCGGTGAGTTCATTCGCCGCCGCCTCGTTGACTCGGTAGGTGAACGCGACGTCACTGCCGCGTTCGGCGAGCGTCCGCACGATCGCGGTTCCGATGCCGCCTGTGCCGCCCGCCACGAAGGCCGTGCCCGGCCTGCCGGAGAAGTCGTCCACCCACGTGCCTCACAATCCGAGTGACTTGGCGATGATGACCTTCATGACCTCGCTCGTGCCGGCGTAGATCCGGGTGATGCGGGCGTCCGCGTACAGCCGGGCGATGGGGTACTCCGTCATGTAGCCGTATCCGCCGAAGAGTTGAAGGCAGCGGTCGACGGCGCGTGCCTGCATTTCGGTGCAGAACAGCTTGACCTTGGCGGCGTCGGCGCCGGACAGCCGGCCCTCGACCAGTTCCAGGACCGCCCGGTCGAGCATGGCTTGCGCGGCCTCCACTTCGGCGGCCACCGCGGCGAGTTCGAACTTCGTGTTCTGGAAGGAGGCGACCGGGGAGCCGAATACCTTGCGATCCTTGACGTAGGCGATCGTGGTGTCCAGGGCGGCGCGGGCCTGCGCGACCGAACCGACCGCGACGGTCATGCGCTCCTGCGGCAGGTTGTGCCCGAGGTACTCGAAGGCCCTGCCCTCCTCGCCGAGCCGGTTGGCGACGGGCACGCGGACACCGTCGAAGGCCAGCTCCACCGTGTCCTGCACCTTGATGCCCATCTTGTCCAGCACCCGGCCGCGAGTGAACCCCGGCATGCCGTCCTCCACGACCAGCAGGGTGAGTCCCGCCCTGCGGTCGTCCGGGTCGGTGGACGTGCGCGCCACCACGATCACCAGGTCGGCGAGCAGCCCGCCGGTGATGAAGGTCTTGGCACCGCTCAGGACGTACGAGTCACCGTCCCGCACGGCCGTCGTACGGATCCCGGCGAGGTCGGAGCCGGTGCCGGGCTCGGTCATCGCGATCGCGGTCAGCAGCTTGCCGGAGGCCAGCCCGGGGAACCAGCGCTCACGCTGCTCGTCGTTCGCGTAGGTGAGGAAGTACGGGAGGACCACGTCGAGTTGGGTGCGGACGGTGCCCAGGGTGACCAGGGCGCGGGCCGCCTCCTCCTGGAGGACGACGTTGTAGCGGTAGTCGGGCTGCCCGCCCCCGCCGTACCTCTCCGGGATCGCCGTGCCGAGCAGTCCCAGCGAGCCGAGCCGTGCGAAGAACGGTCGGGGCAGCCGCCCGGCCTTCTCCCACTCGGCGTAGTGCGGGACGACCTCCTTGGCCACGACGTCACGGACCAGCTCCCGGAACGTCTCGTGGTCGGCGGTGAAGACATCACGTCGCACGGCAACACCCCCCGTCAGTCGGCGAGTTCGACGAGGGTGGCGTTCGCGGTGCCGCCGCCCTCGCACATGGTCTGCAGGCCGTAGCGGATGCCGCGGTCACGCATGTGGTGGATCATGCGGGTCATCAGGACGGCACCCGAGGCGCCGAGCGGATGGCCGAGCGCGATGGCGCCGCCGAGCGGATTGAGCCGGTCCGGGTCGGCGCCGGTCTCGGCGAGCCAGGCGAGCGGAACGGGGGCGAAGGCCTCGTTGACCTCGAAAATCCCGATCTCGGACAGCCCCACTCCCGCCTTGCGCAGAGCCTTCTCCGTGGCCGGGATCGGCCCGGTGAGCATCAGCACCGGATCGGAACCGACGACCGCGCCCGCCCGGTACCGCACGATCGGCGTCAGTCCCAGCTCGCGCGCCTTCTCGGACGTCGTCACCAACAGGGCCGCCGCGCCGTCGGACATCTGCGAGGCGTTGCCCGCGTGGATCACACCGTCCTCCTGGAAGGAGGGCTTGAGCTTCGCGAGCGTCTCCACGCTGGTGCCCCGGCGTATGCCCTCGTCCGCGGTGACCCCCGCCACCGGCACGATCTGCTCCGCGAAGGCCCCGCCGTCCTGCGCGGCCGCCGCCCGCTCGTGCGACAGCGACGCGTACGCGTCCAGCCGGGCCCGCGTGAAGCCCCACTTCTGCGCGATCTTCTCGGCGGAGATGCCCTGGTTGAAGGAGAAGTCCTGGTACCGGGCGAGGACTTGAGGGCCGTACGGTATCCCCTCCGCCCTGGCGGCGCCGAGCGGCACCCGGCTCATGACCTCCACCCCGCCTGCCACCACCACGTCCTGCTGCCCGGACAGGACCGCCTGCACGGCGAACTCCAGCGCCTGCTGGCTCGAACCGCAGGCCCGGTTGACCGTGGTCCCCGGGATGCTCTCGGGCCAGCCCGCCGCCAGCACCGCGTAGCGGCCGATGTTGCTCGACTGGTCGCCGATCTGCGAGACGCATCCCCAGATCACGTCGTCCACCACCTCCGGGACGGCCCCGGCCCGCTCGGTGAGCGCGCCCAGCACCGTGGCGGACAGGTCGGCCGGGTGGACGCCGGCCAGCCCGCCGTTGCGCTTGCCCACGGCCGTACGGACCGCTGCCGCGATCACCGCTTCCCGTGTCACGTATCGTCCTCCTCGGTTCGATTCGGCGGCACCGCCCAGCGGCCCGTGAAGAGTGGTTCACGTCCGGCGGCGAACGCGGCGTACGCCTCGCGGACGTCCGCGCCGGCGAAGTTCACCGCCTGCGCCCGCGCCTCGCCGGCGAGCACGTCTCTCAGCGTCCGGTCGGCGCCCTCGTTCAGCAGCGCCTTGGTCTGGGCGAGGGCGATCGGGGGGCCCGCCACCAGGCGCGCGGTCAGGTCGTCGACGAAGGCGTCCACCGTGTCGGCTTCCGCCACCCAGGTCACCAGGCCCAGTGCCTTCGCCTCGTGCGCGTCGATCGTCTCCGCGAGCAGCGCGAGCCGCTTGGCCTGCTGCAACCCGACGAGTTTCGGCAGCAGCCAGGAGCCGCCGCAGTCCAGGGACAGCCCGCGCCGCGCGAAGATCTGCGAGAACCTGGCCCCGGGCGTGGCGACCACCAGATCGCAGCCGAGCGCCAGGTTCCAGCCCGCCCCCACCGCCACACCGGTCACCTTGGCGACCGTGGGGACGGGCAGCTCGTGCAGCAGCAGGGTCACTTCGGTCAGGGGCCGTATCCGGTGCAGGGGATGGGCGCTGCTGACCTTCCGGGGGATGTCCGCGCCGGAGCAGAACGCGCCGCCCGCGCCGGTCAGCACCAGTGCCCGCACGGACCGGTCGCCGCCCGCCTCCACCAGGGCCGTGCGCAGCGCCTCCCACAGCTCGGCGTCGATCGCGTTCCTGCGGTGCGGCCGGTTCAGGGTCAGCGTCCGTACGCCGTCGGCGTCGCTCGTCAGCAGCACGCTCACCGGACCGCGCCCCCTGCCCGCAGGCCGGCGATCTCCGCCTGCGAGTAGCCCAGTTCGGCCAGCACGGCGTCCGTGTGGGCGCCCAGCGCCGGTATGGCGCCCATCGGCGGCTCGTACCCGGAGATCACGGGCGGCGGCAGCAGCGCGGGCACCGGCCCCGACGGTGTGTCGACGTGCCGCCAGCGGTCGCGGGCGCCCAGGTGGGGATGGGCGAGGACGTCGCCCACCGTGTTGTAGCGGGAGTTGCCGATCCCGGCCGCGTCCGCCCGGTCCTGGACGTGACCCAGGTCGTGGCGCGCACACCAGGCGCCGATCTCCGCGTCCAGGACCGCGCGGTGTTCGACACGGCCGGCGTTGGTGCGGAACCGCTCGTCGTCGGCCAGGTCGGGGCGATTCAGCAACTCCCGTGCCAGCCGCTGCCATTCACGGTCGTTGGTGGTGCCGAGCACGACGGTCTGCCCGTCGGCCGTGCGGTAGGCGCCGTACGGCGACACGGCGGGCGAACTCATCCCGAGCGGCTGCTGCTCGACCCCCGAGTGCCGGGTGTACGTCAGCGGATACCCCATCAGCTCGGCCATGGTGTCGAACAGGCTCACCGTCACCTGCCCCGGCCGCCTGGCGTACAGCAGCGCCAGCACCGACAGCGCCGCGTACAGGCCGCTGCACACGTCCGCCACGGGCGGGCCCGGTTTGGCCGGTGCCCCGGGCCGGCCGGTCACCGAGCAGGCCCCGGACTCCGCCTGGACCAGCAGGTCGTAGGCGCGTTTGTGGGACAGGGGGCCGCCGGGGCCGTACCCGTCGATCTCGACGGCGATCAGGTCGGGGTGGCGCACCTGAAGGTCCGCCGGGGACAGGCCCAGCTTGGCCGTGGTGCCGGGGGTGAGGTTGGAGACCAGGACGTCGGCGTGCTCCAGCAGCCGGTGCAGGACCGCCTGCCCGGCGTCCGACTTCAGGTCGAAGGCGACCGACTCCTTGCCCCGGTTGACCCACACGAAGTGCGCCGCGAGGCCGCCGACCACGTCGTCGTAGTGGCGGGCGAAGTCGCCGCCCTTCGGGTTCTCCACCTTGATCACCCGGGCGCCGAGGTCACCGAGCGTCCGCGTGCACATGGGGGCCGACACGGCCTGCTCCAGTGCCACCACCGTGATGCCCGCCAGGAGGCCGCCGCTGCTGGTCACCGGCTCAGCCCTCGTACCGGGCGCGCAGCTCGTGCTTGAGGACCTTCTGGCTCGCATTGCGCGGAAGCCGGTCCACGAATCGCACTTGGCGGGGCACCTTGAAGTTGGCCATGTGCTCCCTGGCCCAGGCGATCACGTCCTGCGCACCGATGTCCGCGCCCGGCCTGGGCACGACGAAGGCGCAGCCGACCTCGCCGAGCCGCTCGTCCGGGACACCGATCACGGCGACCTGGGCTATCGGCTCGTAGCCGAGGAGCAGTTTCTCGATCTCGGCCGGGTAGGCGTTGAAGCCGCCGACGATGAACATCTCCTTCTTGCGGTCGACGATCGCCAGGTTGCCGTCCGTGTCCAGGTGCCCGATGTCGCCGGTGTGCAGCCAGCCGTCGGGGCCGATCGTCGCTGCGGTGGCCTCGGGGTCGTCCCAGTAGCCGCGGGTGACGTTGTAGCCGCGGACCAGGATCTCCCCGTCCCGGCCCGCCGGTACCTCCCGGCCGGCGTCGTCCGCGATGCGGACCTCGACGTCCGGGATCGGGCGGCCGGTGGTCCGGGCCACCGTCTCCTCGGTGTCCCCGGGGCGGGTGGTGGTCACCAAAGCGGTCGACTCCGTGAGGCCGTAGGCGCTGAGCACGATGTCGAAGGACAGGTCCTTCTTCATTGCCCGGATCAGCGACTCCGGGATCGTCGTGCCGCCCGTCATGGACACCCGCAGCGACGACAGGTCGTACCCGGAGCGCTCCGGATGGTTCAGCAGGTCGTGGAAAATGGTGGGCGGGCCGAGGATGATGCTGACCCGCTCCTGGTGGATGATCTCCAGGGCGCGCCCCGCGTCGAAGACGGCCATGGGGATCACGGTCACGCCGTGCATCAGCGAGGCGAGCCAGCCCGCCTTGTAGCCGAAGCAGTGGAAGAACGGCGGGATGACCAGGAAGCTGTCGGACGGGGCGAAGGTGTACGCCGTGGACATCCAGCCGTACGCCCGCAGGGTCTGCCCATGGGTGAGGACCACGCCCTTGGGGTGGCCGGTGGTGCCGGAGGTGAACATCACGTCGGAGACGTCGTCCGCAGTGAGCCGGTCGATGGACTCGTGGGCGGCTGCCTCGGTGACCTCCTCGCCGTGTGCGAGGAACTGACTCCAGCGCAGGCCTTCCGGTCCGCCAGGCATCGACACCGTGATCCGCAGCGCGGGCAGTTCGGGGTCGGTGCGCCGCAGGTCAGCGATGTAGTCGGTGCCGAGGAAGGACGCGGCGGCGAACAGCGCCCTCGCCCCGGACTTGCGCAGGACGTAGGAGATCTCGGCCGCCTTGAACCGGGTGTTGAGCGGTACGACGACACCCCCGGCACCCTGGATACCGAGTGCCGTCACGATCCACTCCGCCGAGTTCGGCGCGCACAGGCCGACCCGGTCACCCGGCCCGATGCCGAGCGCGAGCGCCGAGCGCACCGCCTCGACCATCCGGGTCTCCAGTTCCCGGAAGGTGAGGCGCAGGTCGCCGTCGACGAGGGCCGGGGCGTCACCGAACCGCCGCGCGGCCACTCTCACCACGTTCGGAATGCTCTTCAATTCCTGGTCGTGTCGCATGACGGGGCTCCGTTCAGGCACGGCGGTCGGCCGGCAGGCGCAGCAGCCGCTTGGCGATGATGTTGCGCTGGATCTGGGACGTGCCGCCGTACACGGAGGCGGCGCGCGAGTAGAAGTAGTCGCCCAGGACCTCGCCGCCCTCCCCGTACAGCTCCTCGGGGTACACCTTCAGCGCCGTCTCGTACAGCCGCTGCTCGGCCCGGGTCATCAGCAGTTTGTCGACGGACGACTCCGGGCCGGCGCTCTGCCCGGCGAGCCGCTCGGCGGTGCGGCGCCGGGCGTGCGCGACGAGCACCCGGTAGTCGACGACGCACCGGCCGATCTCCGACAGCAGCCCGTCCGGGAGCGTGCCGCGGCGCTCGTGCGCGGTGCGGCGGAGCCGTTCGACCAGCAGCCCGTACTTCGACAGGTGCCCGGTGTCCAGGGCGTTGCGCTCGTACGCCACCGTCGTCATCGCCAGCGGCCAGCCGTCCCCCTCGACACCGATCCGCTCGGACTCCTCCAGGGTGACGTCGTCGAGGAACAGCTCGCAGAACTCGTCGTCGCCGTTCGCCGCGCGCAGCGGCCGTACGGTCACGCCCGTGCGGTCCAGGGGCAGTACGAACGCCGAGATGGAGGTGTGCGGGGGAGTGGTCCGGTCGGTGCGGGCGAGGAGCAGGCACAGGTCGGAGTACTGGGCGTAACTGGTCCACAGTTTCTGGCCGTTGACCGTGTAGTGGCCGCCAGGGTGTCGTTCCGCGTAGGTGCTCATGCCGGCGAGGTCCGAGCCTGCGGCCGGCTCGCTGAAGCCCTGGCACCACACGTCGTCGCCGGAGAGCATGCGCGGCAGCAGGCGGCGGCGCTGCTCCTCGGAACCGAACTCCAGCAGGGCGTGGGCGAGATAACCGATGCGGGGGACGCCGGGCGCGCCGCGCGCTCCCAGTTCGTCGCTGACGGCCACCTGGTGCAGGGCGGTCAGGCCCCGGCCTCCGTACTCCTGAGGTACGTCGAGGCCGACCCAGCCGCCGGAGTACAGCCGGCGGTGCCAGCGGTGCAGGAAGACCGGGACCGGCTCGTCCGGCTGCCGTTCGGGCAGCGGGTGGCCGGCCAGCCAGGCGCGGAAGTCGCGGCGGAGCCGGTCCAGGTCCGCCGGGTCGCCGAAGTCCAGGGGCATGTCCGTCATCGCGTCGCCTCCGGTGCGGCCAGGGCGGGCAGCAGGTCGGCCGTCGTCGCCAGCAGCGTGGCTCCGACCAGGACCCGGCGCAGATACAGGTGCGCCACGTGCTCCCAGGTCTGGGCGATGCCGCCGAACACCTGCATCCCGGCGTACACCGCCTCGACGGCCGAGGAGCTGACCTCGGCCTTGGCCACGCGGGCGGCGGACAACGCGCGGTCCGGCGGTTCCTGGTCCAGGCACCAGGCGGCGTACCGGGTGGCGCTCGTGCAGGCCTCCACCAGCTCGGTCGCGTCGGCGAGCAGGTGCTGCACCGCCTGGAAGGAGCCGATCGGCTGCCCGTACTGGTGGCGCTCGCGGGCGTAGTCCACGCTCTGCTCGACGAACGAGCGGGCCGCGCCCACGAGTTCGCTCGCCACGACGACCAGGGCGTACGCCTGCCAGCGCTGGTGTGTCTCCGGGGTGAGCCTGCCGACGACCTGTTCCTCGGCGGGGTCGGCCTTCCGCACGCTGCGCAGCAGGTCGGCGGTCGCGGCGGGCGGCCCCAACTCCGCCTTTCTCACGAACCCGTCCGAGTCGACGTACAGCGCGCCGTCGGCGCCCTCGCAGTCCCAGGCCACCGGATCCAAGGTGCCCGGACCGGGGAAGCGCAGGTCGTGGGCGAGGGCGATGGTGGGCCGGGCCCCGTGAGGTGTGGCCTCGGCCCGCTCTCCGGCGTCGAGGAGACGCAGCAGTTCGGGGGCGAGCAGCACGGTGCCGAGCAGGGAGGTGGTCAGCGGGTGCCTGCCGTGCTCCTCGGCGAGCAGGGCGCACTCCTGCACGGTCGCGTCCGGCGGGGAGGCGCGGCGCAGTTGCGCCAGGCCGAGTTCGTCGAGCGCCTTCTGCGCCGCCGCGCGCGCCTGTGGTTCGGCCTCGTCGGCCGATCCCGTGCGGAAGCGGGTCGCGAACGACCGCAGCATGTCCCGGACCAGCGTGAACTCCTCGCGTTCCACGCTCAGACCTCCTCGGCGGTGGTCGTGGTGCGGCGGCTCGCGCGGGAGGCGAGGTCGTTGATGATGCGGATGTGGTCGGGGCTGGTCATGGTGGACCGTTCGGCCAGCAGCGCCGCCTCCATGCCGCCGCGCGAGACCTGCTCGACCACCGCGGCGAGCGCCGCCTTCGTCGCGCGCAGCGCCTCCGCGGGCTGCGCCGCGAGCCGGTGGGCGAGCGTCAGGGCCTCGTGCATCAGATCGGCACCGGGCACGACCCGGTTGGCCAGGCCCAGTTCGACGGCGGTGGCGGCCGGGATACGGTCCCCGGTGAACAGGTACTCCTTCACCCGCAGCAGGCTCGTCAGCAGCGGCCAGAGGGTCACACCGCCGTCGCCCGCCACCAGGCCGACCGAGACGTGCGGGTCGGCGAGACAGGCGTCCTCCGCCATGAGGACGAGGTCGCAGCCCAGGGCGAGTGAGCAACCCAGGCCCACCGCGGGGCCGTTGACGGCCGCGACGACCGGCAGCGGAAACCGGATCATCTCCGTCTGGATGGTCCGGTCGAGCCGGATCGACCGCTCACGCAGCCCCGGATCGTCGTGGTGGCGACGCAGGTGGTCGAAGTCGCCGCCCGCACTGAAAGCCCGGCCCGCTCCGGTGAGGACGACCGCCCGCGCCTCGGTGTCCTCCGCCAGCTCGCGCCACACCTGGGACAGCCGGCGGTGCAGCTCCGCAGAGACACCGTTGAGGCGCTCGGGCCGGTTCAGCGTGACGATGCGGACGTCTCCGTCGGCGGCCACGGTCAGGACGGGGCTCACGTCGTTCATGCCGCCGATGTTATTAAAGGTCAGGCCGATAGTGTCAATGGTGTTGCGCGAATTCGAGAATGTCATTCTCTTGAGGCGGGTCCGGGTCCGGGCGGGCCCGTTCGCCTGCGGGCAGGTCAGGACTCGGGCTTCGCCAGCTCCACCTGCTCTCGCCGGTCCACTTCCGCGGCGGCCCGGGCGAACCCGCACACATGGCGGCTCATCCGACGCCGCGCCGCCGCGCCGTCGCCCGCCCGGATCGCCTCGGTGATCCGCGCGTGCGCTCGGGCGGTGACCTCGCGGGTACGGGCGTCCGTGAACTGTTCCAGGTGCGTGGCCGCGTAGATCGACTCCGAGAGGGCGCTGAGGAACCCGATGAGCAGTTCGTTGCCGCCCGCCTTCGCCACGGCGTTGTGCCAGCGCACGTTGGCCCGCAGGAACCGGCGGATGTCGTCACCGGCCTCGACCAGCTCCGTATGGGCGGCGTCCAGGTCGGCCAGGTCCTGCTCGGTGCGGCGGCCCGCCGCGAGCGCGGCGCACGCGGGCTCGATCGCCTCGCGCGTCTCGTGCAGCGACTCCAGCCGGATCTGCTGGCCCCGGATGACCAACTGCACGGTGTTCGCGAGGGATTCCCGGCCCGGCCGGTGCACGAAGGCCCCGCCCCCGCGCCCCGGCCGGATCTCCACCAGCCGCTCGACCTCCAGGATGCGCAACGCCTCGCGCACGGTCGCCCGGCTCAGCCCCGTCTGCTCGACCAGCTGCCGCTCCGGGGGCAGCGGCGTGCCCTCGGCGAACTCCCCGGACAGGATGCGCTCACGCACCTCGGCGGCCAGCACGTCCGACGCCTTGGGAACGGTGAGCGTGTCGAAGCGCGGGGTGTGGGGGGAGGTGGGCTGGGGGCTGGGCACGTGTTCAGGCCTCTCGTCGTACACGTCCGTTTCGGCTGAACCATTCAACACATCGCGCGTGCCCCTGTCAGACGGCGGTGCCTGTCAGATGACCAGCCCGCCGTCCACCGGTAGTACCTGGCCGGTGACGAAGGACGCCGCGTCGGACGCGAGGAACACGAACGCCCCCGCGATCTCCTCCGGCTCGGCCCAGCGGCCCAGCGGTATGCGGGCGAGCATCCGGTCCGCGAACTTCGGGTCGGTCCGGATGGTCTGCGTCATCGGGGTCGCGGCGAGCGGAGCCAGGGCATTGACGAGGATCTGCTTCCTGGCCAGCTCGCGGGCGAGGGACTTGGTGAAGCCGATGATGCCGGCCTTGGCCGCTGAGTAGTTCACCTGTCCGAGGGTTCCGGTCAGGCCGGCCGAGGACGTGACGTTGATGACGCGTCCGGTCCCGTCGGTCGGCAGGAACGGCAGCGCGGCCTGGGCGCAGTGGAAGGCGCCCATCACGTGGATGTCGATCAGCCGCCGGAAGGAGTCCTGCTGAAGTTTCTCGAACATCGCGGGTGCGGTGACCCCGGCGTTGTTGACGAGGATGTGCAGCGTCCCGTCGGCGAGCGCGGCGGCCCGGGATGCCGCGGCGTCGGCGGCGCCCCGGTCCGTCACGTCCAGGGCGGCACTGTCCGCCGCGAGTCCCGCGGCGGTGAGCTTCCCGGCGACGGCCGCAGCCGCCCCCTCGTCGACATCGGTGACGAGCACCGCGGCCCCGGCGCGGGCCAGCGCTTCGGCCACCGCCGAGCCGATACCGCCGGCGGCGCCGGTGACCAGCGCCGACCGGCCCGTGAGGTCGAACAGTCCCGTACGGTCGGTCATCAGTAGCTCCTCGGCAGTCCCAGTGTGTGCGATCCCAGGTAGTTGAGGACCATCTCCTGGCTGATGGGGGCGATCCGCATCAGCCGCGCCTCGCGGAAGAAGCGGGCGACCGGATACTCCTCGGAGTAGCCCATGCCGCCGTGGGTCTGCAGCGCCCGGTCGGCGGCCGTGAACCCGGCGTCCGCGCACAGGTATTTGGCGGTGTTCGCCTCGCGCCCGCACGGTCGGCCCTGGTCGTACAGCCAGGTCGCCTTGCGCAGCACCAGTTCCGCCGCGTCCAGGTGGGCCAGGGATTCGGCCAGCGGGAACTGGATGCCCTGGTTCATGCCGATCGGGCGGCCGAACACCTCCCGCTCACGGCCGTATTGCACGGCCCGGTCCAGCGCCACCCTGCCGATGCCGAGCGCCTCGGCGGCGATCAGCATCCGCTCCGGGTTCAGGCCGTCGAGCAGATAGCGGAAGCCGTGGCCCTCCTCGCCCACCCTGTCCTCGACGGGAATGCGCAGTTCGTCGATGAACAGCTCGTTCGAGGTGACCGCGTTGCGGCCCATCTTCGGAATCGGGCGGATGTCCACCCGGTCGCGGTCCAGGTCGGTCAGGAACAGCGTCATGCCGTCCGTCCGCTTCTCCACCTCGTCGAGCTTCGCCGTACGGGCCAGCAGCAGGATCTTCTCCGACTCCACGGCCTTGGAGATCCACACCTTGCGTCCGCTGACGACGTAGTGGTCACCGTCCCGGCGGGCGTACGTCGTGATGCTCGTCGTGTCCAGCCCGGCGCCCGGCTCCGTCACCCCGAAGCAGACGTGCAGGTCACCGGCGGCGACCCGGGGCAGGGTGCGGCGCTTGAGCTCCTCGGAGCCGTGCACCACCACCGGGTGCATCCCGAAGATCGACATGTGGATCGCGCTGGCCGCGTTCATGCTGCCGCCCGAGCGCGCGACCTCCTCCAGCAGCAGCGTCGCCTCCGTGATGCCGAGGCCGTGGCCGCCGTACTCCTCCGGTATCGCGATCCCCAGCCAGCCGCCGCCTGCGACGACCGCGTAGAACTCCTCGGGGAACGCATGGTCCCGGTCCTTCTCCATCCAGTACCGGTCGTCGAAGTCACGCAGGAGACCGGCCACGGCCTTGCGGATCGTCTCCTGGTCCTCGGTCAGCTCGAAATCCACGGCGGGGAACCCCTCTGCCGACGGCTGATTTGCGAAACATATCAAAGGTCAGACCGAAACGCCTGTCAATGGTCCCGTGCCGGGGCTTGCGTGACAGAGGGCCTGCGCAGGTGGAACCCGCGCAGGCCCTCTCCGTGTGCTGATGGTTATGTCATGCCTTGCGGCGCGAACTCGCCCGTGATGCACTGGACTTCGCCGCCGCCGTGGTCTTCTTGGCGGCCGTGCCCGAGGTGGTCCTCTTCTTCGCGCTGCTCGGGGTGGTCTTCCTCGCGCCGGTCTTCTTCGCCGCTCCGGTGTTCCTCTCCGGTGGCGCGGCCGCCCCGCCCGTGATCCCGCCCAGGCAGAAGTCCCACACCTCCTCCACCGTGATCGGCGAAGGGTGAGCGCCGACGCGGGCGGAGGGGGCCTGGGCTGTGAACATGGCCGTCTGCATGATCAGGGAAGCGGTGCGCCGCGGCTTCGGGGAAACCGCCTGCCCAGCCTCGACGGCTTCCTCCACCAATTCGGTGAAGAAGCTGAGCAGTGGCAGGTGGGCGGTGGCCACCTGGTCCGGGTGGGTGACCAGTAGCTGGATGGCGAAGTCGGTGAAGAGTGGCGACTGCCGGCCCTCGCGGGGCCTGCAGGAGTCGTACAGCAACTCGACCGCGATCTTCAGCCGTTCCAGTGGGTCCTGCCCCGCGGCGGCCTTCTCCCGGAGCTCGGCGGCCGACTTCGACAGCGCGTCCTCGAACAAGGCGAGCAGCAACTCGTGCTTGCCGTCGAAGTGCTGGTAGAAGCTGCGCAGCGACTGCCGGGAGCGCTCCACGACTTCCTGCACGGTGAAGTCGGTGGTGCCCTTGTCGGCGATGAGCTCCTGCGCGGCGTCCAGGAAGCGCTGGACGCGCTGCTCGGCGCGTAGTTTCGCGGCCCGGGTGGAACGCTCGACGGCGCGCTGCCGCCAGGCGGGCTCGGGGGGCTCGACCGGTTCTGCGGGGACGACACTCATGAGTAGAACGGTACTCCACGCATGTGAAAAGAAGGGCCTCTCGACCTACCGAATTGCGCTCCGTAAAAAGCAAGACTCTTACTTCCGTGTAACGAGAATGCTATTCTCGCTCGATCCGGGCCCGTGCCCGGTGTCGTTCCACCGGTACGGCAGGAGGGCGGAGGCCGGGCGTGGAGTTCGAACTCGACGAGGAGCAGAGGCTGCTCAAGCGCACGGTGCGGGAGACCGTCGCCAAGGTGCGGGGCCGGCCCGTGGAGCAGCAGTGGGACACGTATCTCCGGCTCGGCTGGCTGGAGGCGCCCCCACTGGAACTCGCCCTCATCCTGGAAGAGCTGGGCCATGTGGCCGACCCGACGCCCTTCCTGGCGACCGCGACCTGGTTCGCCCCGCTGGCCGGCCGCCTCCCCGAACGCAGCGGCACCGGCGTCTTCGACGGCACCGGGCGGTACGTCCTGGACGCCGGCCGTGCCGACGAGGTCGCCCTGCTCACCCCGGGCGGCGTCACCGTCGTACCGGGAGCCGAGCTCGCCGCCGAGCGCGTCGCCGTCCTCGATCCGAATCTGCACGTCGGCCACGTCAGCGCGGGCGACCTCGCCGTGGGCGTACCCGACCTCGCTCTCCTGGGGCTCGCGGCCACCTGCGTCGGCGCCTGCCGCCGCATCCTCGACCTGGTGCTCGACCATGTGAAGCAGCGGGTGCAGTTCGGCCGGCCGCTGGGCTCCTTCCAGGCCGTCAAGCACAAGGCGGCCGACATGCACGTGGCCGTCGAGCGCGCCCGCGCCCTCACCCACTTCTGCGCCCTGACCATCGCCGAGGACGACCCGCGTCGTACCGACGCCGCGCACATGGCCAAGGCGGCGGCGGGGGAGTGCCAGCGCGTGGTCTTCCGGCACGGACTGCAGCTGTTCGGCGCCATGGGTTTCACCTGGGAGAACGAGCTGCAGTACTACCTGAAGCGGGCCCAGGCCTGCGACCTGCTGCTCGGTACCGCATCCGTCCACAGGAAGGCACTCCTGACGTCATGAAAGGCGTGACCTCGTGAAACTCGCCGACGACCCGGACGTCTCACGGTTCCGTGCGGAGTTCTCCGCCTTCCTCGACGCCCACCTGCCCGCCGAGGCCGAGGCCGGCGAACGCTCCCGCTCCACCGCCCACATCCCCGACTGGGCGCGCCGCTGGCAGCGCACCCTGTTCGACGCCGGCTGGCTGCTGCCGGGCCGGCCGCCCGAGTACGGCGGCCGGGGCGCCACGCTGCCGCAGCAGCTCGCCCACCTGGAGGAGCTGGCCCGCCGCCGGATCTACCACAGCTTCAATCCGCAGGGCCTCGGCATCATCGCCGCCTCCCTCATCACCTTCGGCACCGAGGAGCAGAAGCGCCGCTGGGCCGTGCCGATCCTGCGCGCCGAGATGACCGCCGCGCTCGGCATGAGCGAACCCGAGGCCGGCTCCGACCTGGCCTCCCTGCGCAGCCGGGCCGTGCCCGACCAGGACGGGTTCGTGGTCAACGGCCAGAAGATCTGGACCTCCGGCGCCCACGACGCCGACGTCCTGCTCGCCTTCGTCCGCACCGACCCGGACGCGCCGAAGCACAAGGGGCTCAGCGCCCTGCTGATCCCGACGGACACCGAGGGCGTCGTACGCCGCCCGTTCGGATCGGTCGCCGCCGAGGACGACCTCGACTTCAACGAGGTGTTCTTCACCGACGTGCGCGTACCGCGCGAGAACCTCGTCGGGCCGCTGAACGAGGGCTGGCGGGTGGCGAACGGCTCCCTCGGTCACGAGCGCACCCTGCTCTGGCTGTCGTATGCCGAACGCCTCGAGGAACTGCTGCGCGACGCTGCCGACGCCGGCGCCGGTCAGGAGTGGTACGCCACCCTCCGGATGGACCTGACGGCCCTGCGGCTGCTCGGCTACCGCCAGCTCGGCCCGGACCGCGACCCCGCCGAGATCTCGGTGCTCAAGCTGCTCGGCTCCGAGGCCGTCCAGAACGCCTCCCTGCACGCCCTGGAGGCCCATGGCACCGAGGCGCTGGCGCATCCCGCACGCACGGGGCCGTACCACCACATGCACCACGAGGACTTCACCTCCAGCTGGTTCGAGCGGTACGCGCGCAGCTTCGCCGGCACCATCGCGGGCGGCACCAGCGAGATCCAGCGCAACATCATCGCCGAGCGCATCCTCGGCCTACCCCGATAGGACGCCGGTCATGGAGCAGATCCTGTACGACGCCGAGGACGGCATCGCCACGATCACCCTCAACCGCCCCGAGGCAGCCAACGCCCAGACCATGGCACTCCTCGACGACCTCGACGCCGTCTGGACCCGGGCCGCCCGTGACGAGGACGTAAGGGTGGTCGTGCTGAGGGCGAACGGCCGCCACTTCTCCGCCGGGCACGACCTGAAGGACCGCTGGCCCGGCCCGGATGAGATCACCCTGGAGTGGATCTACGATGCCGAGACGCGCCGCTACCTGGAGTACTCGCTGAAGTGGCGCAACATCCCCAAGCCCACGATCGCGGCCGTCCAGGGCAAGTGCATCGCCGCCGGGCTGATGCTGTGCTGGCCCTGCGACCTGATCGTGGCCGCCGAGAACGCCGAGTTCTCCGACCCGGTGGTGCACATGGGCATCGGCGGGGTCGAGTACCACGGCCACACCTGGGAGCTGGGCCCGCGCAAGGCCAAGGAGATCCTGTTCACCGGACGGCCGCTGACCGCCCGGGAGGCCGAGCAGGTCGGCATGGTCAACAAGGTTGTCCCGCTGGACGAACTCGACACGGCCGCGTATGAGTTGGCGGGGCGGATCGCGGCGATGCCGCCCTTCGGGCTGCGGCAGGCCAAGCGCGCCGTCAACCAGACCCTCGACGTCCAGGGCTTCTATGCCGCCCTCCAGTCCGTCTTCGACATCCACCAGACCGGACACGGCAACGCGCTCAGCGTGGACGGCTTCCCGATCCTGACCCGCCTCGACGAGATGAAGCAGCGCCTGAAGCAGGGCTGAGCCGGAAGACGGTTCCCGGCTCAAAAGACGGCCCCGGCTCAGCCGAGCATCGCGGTGAACGGGGGAAGGTCCACCGTCGTCCGGATGCCCGGGGCCGCGACGCAGACGGCGGGGACGGCGTTGACGGCCCGGTGGGCGGTGTAGCCGGGGGAGACCGCGGCCATCCGTTCGAGCGGCACCGGGAATCGCATGTCGATGCCGAGGGGCGCGTCGCCGTCGACCGTGAGATGCCATCCGGTGGGGCGGAGGTCCCAGGCCGGGTCGAGGTCCGTGGTGCAATACCAGGTCGCGTCGAACCGCAGCAGGGTGCGGCCGTCGCGCACGCCGGACACGGTCATCCGTTGCGCCGCCACCGTTCCGGCTCGCAGGACACCGGCGGCGATGTCGGTCGTGCGTGCGGCGGTGGCGAATCGCCCGTGCGCCTCCACGGAGTCCAGGGGCAGCCCCAGGGCATCCGCGACCAGACGCAACGACGGCCCGAAGCTCGCCCGGACGTGTGCCAGGCGGCGGTCGTCGAACGCGGCGGCGTCCGGCGCCCGGCCGAAGCCCATCACGTCGAACAGCAGCCCCGGCGAGTTGCGCCGGGACAGGTCGGCGTACTCGTGAATGGTCAGGGTTTCCAGCCGTCGCTGTACGGAGGCCAGCACGAGCGGTACGGCCTCGGTGATGAACCCGGGGCTGCTGCCGGTGTCGTGGATCGAGGTGCCGCCCCGCTCGCAGGCGTCCTCGACCCTGCTCCTGACGGCGCGATCCATGCCGGCCGGGTGGCGGAACCCGCCGGTCGTGGTCACGACGTTCGCGCCTGACGCGAGCAGGGCGCACACCTCGTCGAGGTCGCTCGCGCGCGGCATGTACAGCACGCAGTCAGCCCGCAGAGCGAGGACGTCGTCGAGGCGGTGGGTGGTGGTGATGCCCGTGGGGCCCGTCCCGCACAGGTCGCCGGCGTCACGTCCGGCCTTGCCGGGAGCGTGGACGTGGACACCCGCCAGCACCATCCGGGGATGGTCGAGAACGGCGCGCAGCGATCGCGTGCCGATGTTTCCCGTGGCCCATTGGACGACGCGAAGCGGCTTGTCGCGGTGTGCGCAACGCTGTGTGTGCGCCACCCGGCTACGCCTCCGGTCCCTGATCGTCCATGCCCCCGTCGTCCATCCCCGGATCGGGTTGCACACCGAAGGTGTTGTAGGCCATGGCCTGCATTCCGTACGCGCCGACGGTGAACACGAAGTCCATCAGCTGCCGTTCGTCCAGGTCCTTCGCCAGCTCCTGGTACAGCTCGTCGGAGAGCGCGGAGGTGGTCTCGAGTTCGTCCACGGCACGGTTCAACAGGGTGTCCGCGCCCCGCCGTACCTCCTCCACCTCCCGTTCGGTGACCCCGGCCTCGCGAGCCATCAGCACGTGGTGTGTCCACTCGTACCGGCACCGATGCCGCCAGGCGACCCGGAGGATCGTCAGCTCACGCGTCCTGGCGGGCAGGGTGCTGCGGTACAGAAGCTGGGTGCTGAAGGTGAGGAAGGCCTTGGCCAGACGCGGATGGTTCAGGAGCAGACCGAGGGCGTTGGACGGCGCGACGGTGCGCCCGCCCGTCAGCGGGCGCAGCACCTCGGCGTCCCACTCCTCGTACGGGACCGGTGGCAGCCGCGTCATGTGTTGCGCCCTCCGTTCACGCCGATGATCTGCCCGGTGATGTAGCCGGCCTCCTCGCTGATCAGGAAGGAGCAGGTCGCGGCGATGTCCTCGGGGCGGCCGACCCGGCGCACCGGGGTGCGGGCGATGTGGTCCTCGATGGTGCCGCCGAGCCGCTGGTTCTGTTCGGCGGTGCGCAGCATGGGGGTGTCGATGAAGCCGGGCGGGATCGCGTTCACCGTGATGCCCTTCGGTCCGAGTTCCAGGGCCAGGGACTTGGTGAGGCCGTTGACGGCGGACTTGGCGGCGACGTAGTGCGCCATGAACGGCTGGCCGGAGTGGGTGCTGGAGGAGGAGATGTTCACGATCCGGCCCCAGCGGGCCGCGACCATGTCAGGCAGGGCCGACTGCACGCAGTGGAAGACGCCGGTGAGGTTGATGTCGACCACCCGCTGCCAGTCGGCGAAGGAGAGGTCGGCGAACCGGGTGAAGCCGTCCTTGCCGGCCGCGTTGACCAGCACGTGGATGGGGCCGAGGCGTTCGCGTACGGCGTCCATCGCCTTGTCGACCTGGGCGCGGTCGGCGACGTCGGCGGTGAGGGCGTGGCCGTCCTCGCCGGGTGCGAGATCCAGGACGGCGACCCGCAGCCCGTCTGCGGCGAGCCGTCGGGCGATGGCCCGGCCGATACCGGAGGCGCCGCCGGTCACCACGGCCGTCCGCACGCTCTCCGCGCCGCCCGCGCTCTGCGTGCCGCTCATGCGAAGGCCTCGTCGCCGACGATGGTGGTGCGGTGTAGCAGCCGCTCGGAGTTCTCGTCGTAGGGCAGCGCGCGGTGCAGGACACCGGTGTTGTCCCAGACGACCAGATCGCCGACCTCCCAGTCGTGGGTGTAGCGGAAGCGTTCCTGGGTGGTCCAGTCGAGCAGTTCGTCCAGCAGGGCGCGGCTGTCGCCCGGGTCCATGCCGACGACGTGGTCGGCGGTCGCCCCGATGACCAGGGAGCGGCGGCCGTCGCGGCGGCGCCACACCAGGGGCATCTCGTGGGCGGGCTGGGTCCGCCAGGCGGCCAGCTCCTGCTCGGTGGGGTCGGGGTGCACCAGGCGCTGGGCGGCCTCGAAGGTGTGCACCACGCGCAGGTCGTCGTAGCGCTCGCGATCCTTCTCCGGCAGGTTCTCGTACGCCGCGTAGGTGCCGGCGAACTCGGTGCCGCCGCCGGCGGTGGCGACGTGCCTGGCCGTGAGCGTGGTGGCCTTGATCGGGATGTCGTCGCTGGTGCCGTCGAGGTGCCAGAAGAACGCGCCCTTGAGGTACTTCGCACTCTTGCTCTTCGCGGGGTTGACGGAGATCGGGAAGATCTCCTGGCCGCGCAGCGCCACGACCTCGCCGAGCCTGCGGCTGAACGCCAGTTGCTGCCCGTCGTCGAGGTGCAGTCCGCGCACCAGCAGGACGCCTCGCCACTTGAGAGCCTCGACGCAGCGGTGGACGAAGGACTCTTCGAGGGGGTCGGTGACGCCGGTGAACTCCACCCCGAGCGCTGGACTCAGAGCTTTGGACTCGATCATGAAAATGCCCCTTCCGTATGCGAGAACCATATTCTCGACAGTATGGGGGCCGGAAGTCCTCTGCCGGTGAGAGTATCGGCTTCTCCTGTTCGGATGCTTGATTCGCGCAAATCGAGAATGTAGTTTCCGAAATCAACCGAGCGAGGAGGCTGGGATGCGGTTCAAGGGCAAGGTGATCATCGTCACCGGGGCCGGCCAGGGCATCGGCGAGGGGTACGTCAGGGCGCTGGCCGCCGAGGGTGCGAAGGTCGTGGTCGCCGAGCTGAACGAGGAGCAGGGGCAGCGGGTCGCCAAGGAGATCGGCGACGCCCTGTTCGTGCGGGCCGATGTCGCCGACCCCGCCTCCGCCGAGGCGCTCGCCGGCACCGTGATGAGCGAGTTCGGGCGGATCGACCACCTGGTCAACAACGCGGCCATATTCCACGGCATGCGCCGCGAGGGCCTCGTCACCGTCGACTACGACTACCTCGACCGGTTCCTGAAGGTGAACCTCCTCGGCGCGCTGCACGTCACGCGGGCCGTCCTGCCGCACCTGAAGGAGGGCGCCGCGATCGTCAACCAGTCGTCCACCGCGGCCTGGCAGGCCACCGGCTTCTACGGGCTCGCCAAGGCCGGCATCAACCACCTCACCGCCTCCCTCGCCGCCGAGCTCGGCCCGCGCGGCATCCGCGTCAACGCGATCGCGCCCGGCCCGACGGACACCGAGGCGGCCCGCAGCATCATCCCGGAGGAGTACCGAGCGGCCATGGTGCAGTCCTTCGCCCTCAAGCGCATGGGCACCCCCGCCGACCAGGCGGGTGCCCTGCTGTTCCTGCTCTCCGACGAGGCGTCCTGGGTCACCGGCCAGGTCATCGCCGTCGACGGCGGATCGGTGGTGCGGCTGTGAGCACCCTCGTCGTCAAGTCCCAGCTGATCGACGGCAAACTCGTCGCCGCAGAAACGACGTTCGCGTCGCACAACCCCGCCACGGGCAGCCTCCTCGGTCACGCGCCCGACGCCACGAAGGCCGACGCCGAGACCGCGATCGCCGCCGCCCGCCGCGCCTTCGACACCACCGACTGGTCCACGAACAGGGACCGGCGGGTGCGCTGTCTGCGGCAGCTGCACAAGGCCCTCGACGAGCACCGCGAGGAACTGCGCGACCTGACCATCGCCGAGGTCGGCGCGCCCCGCCAGCTCACCCACGGCCCCCAGCTCGACGAGCCGATCGGCATCGTGACGTACTACGCCGACCTCCTGGAGACCTACGAGTTCACCGAGGACCTCGGCGAGACCGCCTCGCGCGGGCAGCGCCACCACCGCTGGGTGGAGAAGGAGGCGGCGGGCGTCGTCGCCGCGATCCTGCCGTACAACTTCCCCAACCAGCTCGCCCTCGCCAAGATCGCCCCCGCGCTCGCGGCCGGCTGCACGGTCGTCCTCAAGGGCGCCCCGCAGACCCCGCTCACCACCCTCGCCCTCGGCGAACTCATCGCGGAGCACACCGACATCCCGCCCGGCGTCGTCAACGTCCTCAGCTCCTCGCGCGCCGAGGTGGGCGAGGTGCTCACCACCCACCCCGACGTGGACGTGGTCACCTTCACCGGCGCCACCACCACCGGCCGCCGGATCATGGCGGCGGCCGCCGACACCGTGAAACGGGTCTTCCTCGAACTCGGCGGCAAGTCCGCCATGATCGTCCTGGACGACGCGGACTTCACCAAGGCCGCCATGTTCGCCGCCTTCACGATCTGCTCCCACTCCGGCCAGGGGTGTGCCCTCACCTCCCGCCTCCTCGTCCCGCGCGACCAGCACGACCGGATCGTGCAGCTGGTCGCCGCCGGGATGGAACGCGTCCGCGTCGGCGACCCCACCGACCCGAAGACGGCCATGGGACCGCTGATCAGCGAGCAGCAGCGCGACAAGGTCGACGGCATGGTGCAGCGCGCCGTCGAGGCCGGGGCGAGGCTGGTCCGCGGCGGCAAGCGGATCGACCCCGGCTGGTTCTACGAACCCACCCTCCTCGGATACGTCGACCCCGACAGCGAGATCGCCCAGGAGGAGGTCTTCGGACCCGTTCTCGCGGTCATCCCGTACGACGACGAGGACGACGCCGTCCGTATCGCCAACCACTCCAAGTACGGCCTCTCCGGCGCGGTGCACAGCGCCGACGAGGAGCGCGCGATCCGCATCGCCCGCCGCATCCGCACCGGCACCTTCTCCATCAACGGCGGCAACTACTTCTCCGCCGACGTGCCGTTCGGCGGCTACAAGCAGTCCGGCATCGGCCGGGAGAGCGGACGCTCCGGGTTCGAGGAGTTCCTGGAGGAGAAGGCGTTCGGCCGGGTCGTGGCTCCGGTGGAGCAGGCATGAAGCCGCTCGAAGGCATCCGCGTCCTCGAAGTCGCCATGTACGGCTTCGTGCCCTCGGCCGGGGCCGTGCTCGCCGACTGGGGCGCCGACGTGATCAAGGTCGAACACGCCGTCACCGGCGACCCGCAGCGCGGACTGCGCCAGACCGGCCCGTTCAAGGTGGAGGGCGACCCCAACCCCAACGTCGCCCACGCCAACCGCGGCAAACGCTCCCTCGGCCTGGACATGAGCAAGCCGGAGGGCCGCGAGGTGCTGTACGAACTGGCGCGGGACTCCGACGTGTTCCTCACCAGCTTCATGCCCGCCTCCCGTGCCCGTCTCGGCATCGACGTCGACGACATCCGCGTGGTCAACCCGCGCATCGTCTACGCCCGCGGCAGCGCCCTTGGCCCGCGCGGCCCCGAGGCCGACAAGGGCGGCTACGACATGACCGCCTTCTGGGCCAGGGCCGGCACGGCCGCGAGCATTACCCCGCCCGGCAGCGACGGCGTGATCAGCCCGCCCGGGCCCGCCTACGGCGACACCGTCTCCGGCACCAACCTCGCGGGCGGCATCGCGGCCGCCCTGCTGCGCCGCGAACGCACCGGCGAGGCCCCTGTCGTGGACGTCTCCCTGCTCGGCAGCGGACTGTGGGCACTCGGCCACTCCATCGCCCTCTCCCTGCACCTCGACCGCGCCTGGGAGGGCGTGCCGCCCAGCGCCCACGGTTCGCCCACCAACCCGCTCTCGGGGCTGTACCGCACCGCCGACGGCCGGCACATCGCCTTCGTGATGCTCCAGCCGGCGAAGTTCTGGCCGAGCGTGTGCCGGTGCATCGGGCGGCCGGAACTCGCCGACGACCCGCGGTTCGCCACCGCAGAGGCCATCGCCGCGCACACCGGCGAAGCGGTGAAGATCCTCCGTGAGGTGATCGCGAGCCGCACCCTGACCGAGTGGTCCACGGACCTCGCCGCGCTCGACGGCCCCTGGGCGCCCGTCCAGGACACCTTGCAGGCCGCCGCCGACCAGCAGGTCCGCGCCAACGGCTACATCGGACAGGCCGGCGCCCTCGAACTCGTCGCCAGCCCCGCCCAGTTCGACGTCGAGGACACCAGCCTCGGCCCGGCCCCCGAGTTCGCCGCCCAGACCGAGGAGATCCTCACCGAGCTGGGCTACGACTGGGACCGCATCCTCGCCCTCAAGGCGAGCGGCGCGATCACCTGAACCCGCGCCCGCCCGGCCCAGGCCGGCGGTCACCCGACCCATGCCCCCCGCACTCCCTCACCTCCCTCGGACGACGGCGTCCGAGCTTCCCGAGGAGGCACCATGCGCAGGCTGCTGATCGGCGTGGGCACCGCGGTCGCGGTGCTACTGGCCGGCTGCTCCACCCGCTCCGACGACCCCGGCACCGACACCGCACGGAAGACGGGCCCCGCCGCCCAGCAGAGCTCTGACTTCGGCACGCTGAAGGACGTATGCGGTCCCGGCACCGCAAAGTCGTCGACCGTCCAGGGCATCACCGCCGACAAGATCCAGATCGGTGTCCTGTCCGACCTCGGCTTCACCAAGAGGTCCGAATTCGTGGACGCCGCCAAGGTGTTCACCTCCTGGTGCAACGACGCGGGCGGCATCAACGGCCGCGACCTCGTGCCCATCACCCGCGACACCAGGCTGATGGAGGTCCGCCAGCGGGTGCTGGAGGCATGCAAGGCGGACTTCGCGCTCGTGGGCGGCGGTTCCGCGCTGGACAGCCTCGGCGTACAGGACCGGCTGAAGTGCCTGCTGCCGAACTTCCCCGCCCAGACCAGCCAGATCGGCGCCATCGGGTCCGATCTCCAGGCGATCGCCTCCGGCCCGACCGCCGGGTACTTCCAGTACGCCGGCTATTACTCCTGGCTGCTGAAGGAGAAGTACCCGGACTCCGCGGGGAAGGTCGGCGTCATCGCGGGCGACGCCCCCGTCACCAAGGTCATGGCCGCCCAGTTCAAGGAGGCTGTCGCCGGGCTCGGCGGCAAGGTCTCCTACAGCGACCTGTACCCGGCGGCCGGTGTGTCCGACTGGACCCCCTACGCCCAGTCGATCAAGAAGAACGGCGTCAGGGGCCTGGTCTTCCTGGGCGACTTCCCGAGCCTGGCCAAACTGGAGCAGGCCCTCACCACCATCGGTTACGCCCCCCGACTGGATCGACGCCAACAGCAACGCCTACGGCCCCGCCTTCCCGCAACTGGCCGGTCCCGCCCTGGCCGAGCAGCACAACTATGCCGAACTGTTCGCCACCGCCCCGCTGGAGAGCGCCACCGACAACCCCGCCGTCCAGCAGGTGATCGACCTGTTCGAGAAGTACGCCCCCGGCAAGGAGGTCACCTACCCGGCCCTGCGCGCCTTCTCCGCCTGGCTGCTGTTCGCCACCGCAGCCCGCGACTGCACGACCCTCACGCGCGCATGCGTGTACGAGAACGCGATGAAGAACACCGACTGGACCGCGGGCGGCCTGCAGGCTCCGTTCGACCTCACCTCGAAGGAACCGCCCAAGTGCTACTCCATCGTCGAGGCGACAGCGAAGGGCTGGCAGGCCGCCGACTTCAAGCCGGACCAGGGCGCCTACCGCTGCGACGCCGCCACCTACAAGTACAAGGCCGACTTCGGCAAGCCCGTCACGCTGGCCGACGTCGGCAAGTCGATGTCCGACCTCACGTGAGGAAGTCCGCCCGATGAAAGTACGCGTCGACCCCGAGCGCTGCCAGGGCCACACCCTGTGCGCCATGAACGCCCCGAAGGTCTTCGAACTGAGCGAGATCGACGGGCACTCCTCGCCGGTGAGCGAGGACGTCCCCGCCGATCAGGAGGACGCGGTGGTCGAGGCCGTCCGCTCCTGCCCCGAGCGCGCCATCAGCGTGTTCTGAGCCCACCCGGCGGACCGAGAGGAAGCACACCCCCATGACCGCACCGGACACCACCGGCGACGAGGCCCGCAAGCAGCCCCGCGTGCACTTCGACCGGCACGCGCCCGAGTACCGCCACAGGTTCGAGGAGCAGACCCGCGAGTTCCACGAGGGCTGCCCGCTCGCCTGGTCCGACACCTACGGCGGCCACTGGGTGGCCGCCGGCAACCGCGAGTTGCTCGCCTTCGCCCGCGCCGGCCAGACACTGTCCAACGACCACGACGTGCACGGCGAGCGCCGCGGCTACCAGGGCATCAGCATCCCGGCACCGCACCGCGGCAGGGGCATCCGCGGCGGCTTCCTGGAGATGGACCCGCCCGAGCAGCGCGCCTACCGCAACGCTCTCAACCCCTACCTCTCCCCGGCGGCCGTCAAGCGGTGGATCCCGTTCATCGACGACGTGGCCCGCGCCTGCATCGACGAGAAGATCGAGACGGGCCGGATCGACTTCGTCGACGACCTCGCCAACATCGTCCCGGCCGTCTTCACCCTCGCCATGATGGGCATCCCGCTCAAGAAGTGGGAGCTGTACAACGAGCCCGCCCACGCCGGCGTGTACACCCCGCCCAACTCGCCGGAGATGGCCCGGGTTGTGGAAGCCCACATGGCGATGATCCGGGACATCGCGGCAACCCTTCGGCAAGTCCGCGCTCACCCGCGTCCCGGCCTGGCCGACGCCCTCGTCAGGATGGAGATCGACGGCAAGGCCCCTCCCGAGGAGGATCTGGTCGGCGCCCTCGCCCTGCTCATCGGCGGCGGCTTCGACACCACCACCGCGCTGACCGCGCACGCCCTGGAGTGGCTCTCCCAGCACCCCGACGAGCGGGCCCGGCTCAGCCGGGAGCGCGACACCCTGCTGGATTCGGCCACCGAGGAGTTCCTGCGCTACTTCACCCCGGCGCCCGGCGACGGCCGTACCGTCGCGGAGGACTGCGAGATCGCGGGCAAGGAGTTCAAGGAGGGCGACCGGTTGTGGCTGTCCTGGGCGATGGCCAACCGCGACCCGCAGGTCTTCCCCGACCCCGACCGCGTCGACCTCGCCCGCGGCGGCAACCGCCACACCGCCTTCGGCCTGGGCCTGCACCGCTGCATCGGCTCCAACGTCGCCCGTACCGTGTTCAAACGGATGCTGCTGCAAGTCCTCGACCGGATGCCGGACTTCGCGAGCGACCCCGAGGGCACGGTCCACTACGAGACCATCGGCGTCATCCAGGGCATGCGCCACCTGCCCGCCACCTTCACCCCCGGCCCCCGCCTCGGACCCGGACTGGCGGAAACGCTGGAGACCCTCCAGCGGGCCTGCGACGAGCAGGGGCTCGCCGAGCCGGTCACGGTACGCAAGGCGGAGGCGAAGATCCGTTGAGCGCACCCGAGGGTGCCGTCCGTCCACAGCCGCAGATCAGCCAGGAGACCGAGTTCTTCTGGACCTCCGGCAGGAACGGACGGCTCTGCTTCCTGGCGTGCACCGGCTGCCGGGTGCTGATCCACCCGCCGCAGCCGGTGTGCCGCCACTGCCGGGGGCATGACACCCACATCCGTGAGGTGTCCGGCCGGGCCACGCTCGTGGGCTTCACCGTCAACCACCGCTTTCCCTTCCCGGGCCTGCCCTCCCCGTTCGTCGTGGCCCAGGTCGCGATCGAGGAGGACCCCCGGGTCCGGCTGACCACCAACGTCGTCGACCGCGCACCCGAGGACCTGCGGCTCGGCATGCGCATGGAGGCGGTCTTCGAGCAGGCCGGCGAGGCCTGGCTGCCCTTGTTCCGGCCGTGCGACGAGCAGCCCCCGCCCGCACCCCTGCCCGAGGACCCCCCGGTCACCGAGCACCTGCGCGGGGCGCCGGCACGCAGCAAGTTCGAGGAGCACGCGGTCATCAGCGGCGCCGGTGCCTCCCGCGTCGGCCGCCGCCTCATGGTGCCGCCCCTCGAACTCACCGTCGAAGCCTGCGAGAAGGCCGTCGCCGACGCCGGACTCACCCTCGACGACATCGACGGCCTGTCCACCTACCCCGGCGGCGGCGCCTACGGCGGCTTCGCCGAGGGCGGGGTGACCGCCCTGGAGTCCGCACTCGGCATCCGCCCGGTGTGGCACAACGGGGCGGGGGAGACCTTCGGCCCGGGCGGTTCGGTGATCGCCGCGATGCTCGCGGTGGCGGGCGGCCTGGCCCGGCATGTGCTGTGCTTCCGTACGGTGTGGGAGGCGACGTACGCGGAACTCGTCCGGCAGGGCCGGATCCGCATGCCGCAACCCCCCGGCCCCGACGGGTGGTTCAAGCCGTTCGGAGCCGTCTCGCCCGCGATCATGCTCGCGATGAACGCCCAGCGGCACATGCACCGCTACGGCACCACCCGCGAGACCCTCGGCCGGATCGCCCTCAACCAGCGCGCGAACGCCGCCCGCCACCCGGACGCGATCTACCGCGACCCGCTCACCATGGACGACTACCTCTGCGCGCGCACCGTCACCACCCCCTTCGGGCTCTACGACTGCGACGTCCCCTGCGACGCGTCCACGGCCGTCGTCGTCTCCGCCGCCGAGACCGCGCCCGACCTTGCCAAACCGCCGGTCCGTATCGAGGCCGTCGGCACGCAGATCCTCGAACGCCCCGAGTGGGACCAGTCCACCCTCACCCACGAACCCCAGGTGCTCGGCCAGTCCGCCCACCTGTGGACCCGCACCGACCTGCGCCCCGCCGACGTGGACGTGGCGCTGCTGTACGACGGCTTCACCTTCAACTGCCTGTCCTGGATCGAGGCGCTCGGCTTCTGCGGCATCGGCGAGGCGCGGGACTTCCTGGACGGCGGCAAGAACATCGCCCGCGACGGGGTGCTGCCGCTGAACCCGCACGGAGGTCAGCTGTCCCACGGCCGGACCCACGGCATGGGCCTGCTCCACGAGGCGGTGCTCCAGCTGCGCGGCGAAGCCGCGGCCCGGCAGGTGGCGGGCGCGCGCACCGCGGTGGTCTCCAGCGGCGGGCTGACTCCCAGCGGCGTACTCCTGCTCAGGACGGACGGATGACCTCACTGGAACCCGAACTCACCACCGTGGTACGCCGACAGGTGGTCGGTGTACGCGGCGTCCCTGCCTCCGCCCTCGTCGCCGAGGCACCCCGCCCGCAGGCCGTGATCGTGGTCCTGCACGGCGGAGCCACCACCTCCGCCTACTTCGACCACCCCGGACACCCGAGGCTCTCCCTCCTGCGCACCGCCGCCGCGGCCGGTTTCACCGTCCTCGCCCTGGACCGCCCCGGCTATGGCAGCTCGGCCGGACACGAGGACCGGATGCGTACGCCCGAACAGCGCACCGACTTCGCGTACGAGGCGGTGGAAGCCCTGCTGGTGGGACGCGAGCGCGGCGTCGGTGTGTTCCTCTGGGCGCATTCGGCCGGCAGCGAACTCACCGTCCGCATGGCGAGCGACCCGCGCGGCGCTCAGCTGCTGGGAGTGGAGCTGGCCGGCATGGGCCTGGTGCACCACCCCCGGGCGGCGCGGGCGATGGAGGAGTGGCGGCGCGACCCGACCCGCACCCGGCCCAGCCTTCGTCACGCGCTGTGGGATCCACCGCAGGCCTATCCGCCGGACGTGCACGGCGGCCGTCGTATCGGCGCTACCTCGCCCGCCTACGAAGGGCACCGGGAGGGCTGGCAGGAGGAGTTCACCCGGCTGGCGGCACGCGTCCCGGTGCCGGTGCACCTCACGCTCGCCGAGTACGAACAGGTGTGGGCCAATGGGCCGGAGGCCCTGGCCGACCTCGCCTCGCTGTTCACCGGCTCGCCCCGCGTGGTGCTCCACGAGCAGGCGGGCGCGGGCCACAACACCAGCGTCGGCCGCACCGCCCTCGCCTACCACCTGCACGTCCTGGCCTTCGTGGAGGAGTGCGCGCTCGGTGTGCCGGCGCTGCCCACGGAACGGGGGAGGCGCGATGGGTGAGGCCTTCGACGCCGCCGCGCTCGTGATGCGGCTGGTGCTGGGCGCGGTCATGGTGGCGCACGGCTGGAACCACTGGCGCGGCGGAGGCGGCATCACCGGAACCGCCGGCTGGTTCGCCGGGCTCGGCCTGACCCGGCCGCGGCTGCAGGCCTGGCTGAGCGTGGTCACCGAGATCGGCGCGGGCGTCCTGCTCGTCCTCGGGCTGCTGACCCCGCTGGCCTGCGCGGCCGTGCTGTCGGTGATGCTGGTCGCCGGACTGCTCGCCCACCGCCCGCACGGCTTCTTCGTCTTCAAAGAGGGTTACGAGTACGTCCTCGTCCTGGGCGTGCTCGCCGTGGCGCTCGGCGCGTGGGGGCCGGGGGAGTACGCGGTGGACACGGCGGCCGGTATCGAGGTGACCGGGTGGGCGGGCGCCGGTGTCGCGCTCGGGGTGGGCGTGGTGGCGACCGCAGGGCTGCTCGCCGCGTTCTGGCGCCCTCGGCGGACGACGTGAGCAGGGCACCCGTACGCGTGGGCTTCATCGGGCTGGGCAGTCAGGGCGCGCCCATGGCCCGCCGGATCGTCGAGGCGGGACACGAGACGACCCTGTGGGCCCGCAGGCGCACCACACTCGCCCCGTTCGCGGACAGCGGCGCCAGGACGGCCGGCTCGCCCGCGGAACTGGCCACCGCCAGCGACCTGGTGTGCGTGTGCGTCGTCGACGACGCCGACGTCGAGCAGGTGGTCACCGGCCCGGACGGTGTTCTCGCTGGGCTGCGCCGGGGCGGGGTGATCGCCGTCCACTCCACCGTCCACCCCGACACCTGCCGTCGCCTGGAGGCGCTGGCCCGCACATCGGGTGTCTCCGTCCTGGACGCACCGGTCAGCGGCGGCGGCCGGGCCGCCGAACAGGGCACCCTGGTCGTCATGACGGGCGGCGACCCCCAGGTCTTCGCCTACTGCCGCCCGGTGTTCGACACCTACGGCGACCCCGTCGTCCATCTCGGTCCGACCGGCTCCGGGCAGATCGCCAAGATTCTCAACAACCTGCTGTTCACCGCCCACTTGGGGCTCGCCGCCGACGCGCTCGGGCTGGGTGCCACCCTCGGTCTGGACGGCACCGCCCTGGGCCGGGTGCTGCCGCGCGGCAGCGCGGCCAGCTTCGCGCTGGACCGGGTCACCGACGCGGGCGGCAGCCTGGACCGCATCGCCGCTCACGCGGGCGGACTGCTCGCCAAGGACGTCCGCCTGTTCGGTGAGATCGCGGACAGGGCGGGTGTACGCGACGCGGCGGCACTTCGGGACGCCGCCCTGGCCGCCCTTGCCGCGATGGGACGCTGAGAGGGATCCGGTACGCCCTCTCGACCTGCGCCGACTGGCGTGCGTACGGTGTGCGGGCACCTCTCCAACGGCGGAAGGGGCAGGGCGTGGTGTCGGGGCAGCGTGAGCAGATCCTGGAGGCGGCACTGGAGGTCCTGGCCGCCCGCGGATTCAAGGGCACCTCGATCGACGCGGTGGCCGAACGGGCCGGCCTCACCCGGCAGGGCGTCCTGCACTACTTCCCCAGCAAGAAGCGGCTGCTGCTGGAGATACTCAACTTCCGTGAGCAGCTCCACCGCGAGCATCTGGCCGATCGTCGGGTCGGTGAGGACTGGGCCGGTGACTTCGCCGAGGCCGTCGCATTCGAGCAGGACCACCCCTCACTCGCCGCCGTGCACAGCGTGGTGCTGGCCGAGGCAGTCACCGGGCAGGAACCCGCGGCCGGATACGTCCGGGAGCGGTGCTGCTCCCTGCAGGACCACCTGACCGCGAGCTTGGTCGAGCGATACGGGCAGCGACTGCCCAGCGGGCTGAGCGCGCCGACCGCTGCCGCGGCCGTCCTGGCATTGGTCGAGGGCGTCCACCAATTGTGGCTGGTGGACCCGGAGGCGCACCGCTATCCGCAGATTGTGCGGGAGACGATGTCCGTCCTGCTCGGCGCCGAGACCGCCACCACCGAGAGTCAATCCCCCGCGACGAAGGGATAGATGCGGGTGAAGTCGGCCCCGGGTTCCTCGGCGCTGAACGCCTCCCACACCGAGCCCGTCACGCCCGCGACCGCCGCCGGACCGCCCAGCCGCTCCACTTCGCCCAGAAAGAGCCGCACGTCCTTGGCCATCAGCGTGTTGCTGAACCCGGAGGCATAGCGACCCGTCAGCACCTCCTCCGGGAACTTGTCGGCGGTGGCCCCGCTGCGCCCGCTGGAGACGTTGAGCACCTCCAACATCACGCCAGGGTCCAGCCCGGCGGCCCGTCCGAAGGCGACGGCCTCGCTGGTGGCCGCCAGCGCGGTCGCCGACAGGAAGTTGTTGGCCAGCTTCAGCGCCTGCGCCTGCCCGGGGCGGTCGCCGACTCTGCGCCGGCGGTCGCTGAGCCCGGCCAGCACCGGCTCCACATGGGCGCAGTCCTCGTCCGACCCGGCGTACATGACCATCAGGGTGCGCTTCTGGGCGCCGGTCACCCCGCCCGACACGGGCGCGTCCACATACCCCGGGCCGATCGCGGACAGCGCGCGTGCGGCCGTGACGCCCACCGTGGAGGTGTCCACGACGTGGGTGACCCACCGGTCCCGGGCACTGGTGAGGTCACGCACGACCTCCTGGCATACGGCGCCGTCGGGCAGGCTCAGCACCACTGTGCCGGCGGCCCGCGCCACCTCCGCCGGGTTCGGCGCCCATCGGGCGCCCAGCGGTGTGCGCGCGGGGCCGGCGGCGTCGTACGCCACCACCTCGAACCCGGCGCGCACCAGGTTCGAGGCCAGTGCGCCGCCCATGTTGCCCAGCCCCACGAACCCGACCACCCCCGGCCGCGCGCTCACACCGCCTCCCGGGCGCCGCGGACCTCGCGGATGACGGAGCGGGCCGAGTTCCCGGCCGGAGCGCCGCAGTAGGCGGTGATCTGGAACAGCAGCTCGTCGACCTCGGAGTCGGTCACCCCGGCGCGCGGCGCGGCTCCCAGATGGAGACGGAACTCGTCCATCCGTCCGAGCGCCGCGGTCATGGCCAGCACCAGCAGGCTGCGGTCGCGGTTGCTCAGCGGGCCGCCGCGCGCCCACACGCCCCACGCCACCGACATCAGGTAGTCCTGGTACTCGGCCGGTACGGGGTCTCCCGGCGGCAGTCGCGTGCCGTCGTCGCCGAGGACCTCCGCGCGCGCCGCTGCCGCGGCCAGCCGCCACTCGCCGTCGTACATCCGCTTTCTCCTCCCAGCCTCAGCGCAGGGCCGCGCTGACGGTCTTGAGCTGCGCGTACTCGTGCAGGGCCGCCAGGCACTTCTCCCGCCCGTGGCCGCTGCGCCTGTAGCCGCCGAACGGCGTCTCGATCGTGAGCGGCCCGCCGTTCACGCCCACCTGCCCCGCCTCGATCGCCTCGGCCAGCCGCAGTCCCCGCGCCAGGTCGCCGCTCCACACGACGGCCACCAGCCCGCAAGGGGAGTCGTTGGCGAGCGTGAGTGCCTCGGCCTCGCCGCGGAAGGGCAGGGTCACCACGACGGCGTTGCCCCTCGCGAGCGCGGGGCCGAGCGCCCGGCAGGCCTGGTTGAGCGGGAGATTCCACGGGGTGATCACGCCGACGACGCCGTAGGGCTCGTAGCGGGTGTAGGTGTGCACCCCCGCGCGGAAGTACGCAGCCGACATGTCGACTTCGGGCCGCAGTTGGGCCGGTACCTTCCCCGTGCGCGCCCGCTCCAGGCTCATCAGGGTGTCCGCGTCCGCCGTGATCTCGTCGCCGGCCGCGCGGGTGGCCGGGTCGAGCGTCTGCAGCCAGGTCCCGCTCTGCGGGGGGCTCGGAGCGGCCGCCGATCCAGTCGCTGTGACGTGCCGTCAAAGGCGTCCTCCACTGGTGAGAGTAAGGATAACAGTATACGAGAATGAGGTTTCCATGACTGGCTCTGCAAGAGAGGTGGGGATTCCCGTGGATCTGGGTTTCGTCGGCGCCGGACGGATGGGCCGTCCCATGGTGGAGCGGCTCGTCCAGGCCGGACATCGGGTACGCGGGTACGTCCGTGATGCCGGGGCGGCGCGGGCGCTCACGCGTGCGGGCGCCGAGCCCGTGACCGCGCTCGCGGACGCCGCCCGCTGCGCGGAAGCCGTCCTGCTCTGCCTCTACAGCGACGCGCAGGTCCGCGAGGTCTGCCTGGACGGCTCACTGCTCGACGCGCTCCCCGCGGATGCCGTGCTCGTCATGCACACCACCGGCAGCCCGCGCACGGCCCGGGCGCCGGCCGGGCGGGGCGCGGCCGTGGTGGACGCGCCGGTCAGCGGCGGCCCGCACGACATCGCGGCCGGTCGGCTCACCGTCCTCGCCGGCGGCGGGCCGGACGCCGTGGGGCAGGTACGGCCCGCGCTCCAGGCCTACGCCGATCCCCTGCTGCACGTCGGTCCGCTGGGCGCCGGCCAGCTGGTCAAACTGCTCAACAACCTGCTGTTCGCGGGCCAGATCGGGCTGCTCGCGGACGCTGTGTGCCTCGGGCGGCAGCTGGGGGTCGCGGAAGAGGTGCTGCTCGCCGCGCTGCCGCATGTCAGTGCCGCGAGCCGGGCGGCGACCGGGGCGAAGGCCAGGGGCTCGGTGGCGGCGTTCGCGGCAAGTGCGGGTCCCTTCCTGCGCAAAGACCTGGCGGTCGCCGCCGAGGCGGCTGCTGAGCGGCGAAGCCGCCGGGTGAGGCAGGGGTCGGAAGATGTTCGACAGCTTTGGAAACGTGATTCTCCAAAATCGAGAACCATGCTGTTATCGTGGCCGTGTCAACCTGACCGGAGGTTCCGACCCATGGCGCACTTTCCCAAGCCCTCCGAGGGCAGTTGGACCGAGCACTTCAAGATCGACACGGCGCCCGTGTCCTACGCGGACTCGATCTCACCGGAGTTCTACGAGAAGGAACGGGACGCCGTCTTCCGCCGGACCTGGCTGAACGTAGGGCGGGTCGAGCAACTGCCCCGCAAGGGCCGTTACTTCACCAAGGAGCTGGACGCCGCCCGCGCCTCCGTGGTCGTGGTCCGCGGCATGGACGGCGAGGTGCGCGCCTTCCACAACGTGTGCCGGCACCGCGGCAACAAGCTCGTGTGGGACGACTACCCCCGCGAGGAGACCAAGGGCACCTGCCGCGCCTTCACCTGCAAGTACCACGCCTGGCGCTACGACCTGGCGGGCAAGCTCACCTTCGTCCAGCAGGAGTCGGAGTTCTTCGACATCGACAAGTCGAAGTACGGCCTGCTGCAGGTGCAGACCGAGGTGTGGGAGGGGTTCATCTTCGTCAACCTCGACCCGGACAACACCACGCCGCTCAAGGACTACCTCGGCAAGTTCGCGCAGGGCATCGACGGCTACCCGTTCCACAAGCTGACCCAGGTGCACAAGTACCGCGCCGAGATCGGCAGCAACTGGAAACTGTTCATCGACGCGTTCGCCGAGTTCTACCACGCGCCGATCCTGCACAGCGGCCAGTACGAGGCCGGCGAGGCCGCCAAGATCAAGAAGTATGGCTACGAGGCGCTGGCCTACGACATCGACGGCCCGCACAGCATGGTCTCCTCCTGGGGCGGCATCGCACCCCCCAAGGAGAAAGCCATGGTCAAGCCCATCGAACGGGCCCTGCGCAGCGGCCTGTTCGGCCCCTGGGACGCCCCGGACATCGGCCTGACCGCCGAGGAGCTCCCGCCTGCCATCAACCCGATCCGCAGCAAGGTCTGGGGCATGGATTCGTTCGTGTTCTTCCCCAACTTCATGCTGCTGATCTGGCGGCCCAACTGGGTGCTGACCTACCACTACTGGCCGACCTCGTACCACACCCACATCTTCGAGGGCACGGCCTACTTCGTCCCGCCGAAGAACGCCTTCCAGCGTCTGCAACAGGAGCTGGCGGTGGTGTCGTTCAAGGAGTACGGCCTGCAGGACGGCAACACCCTGGAGGCCACGCAGACCATGCTCGAATCGCGCACGCTGGACACGTTTCCGCTGTGCGACCAGGAGGTCCTGCTGCGCCATCTGCACAGCACTGCGCAGAACTACGTGCGCGACTACGAGCAGCGGCAGTCCACGGCGCCGGCCACCGCATCCTGAGACGTTCCGCGAACAGACACGGAGAGAAGCAGTCATGGCCAACGTCTTTCCCCCCGAGTTCGCCGCGCTCGAACCGTTCGCGGACTGGGCCGTGCACGGCGAGCGCGCCCGTTACGCCAAGCGCGTCAACAGCACCATGGAGGAGCTGCAGGCCTTCTACGACACGGCGTTCCCCCTGCTGGAGAAGGGCACCGCCTACCTGGAGAACGTCAGCCTCGACGGCATCAGCGACGAGGACAAGCACCTGCTGTGGGCGTTCTGCGCCCTGGTGACCGTCGCCTTCCCGGTGGAGGCCTGGGGCCAGCCGCGCGTCCCGGACAGCGGGCCCGCCGGCATCGACGCCGTCGTCGAACCCGCCGTGTGATGGCCGCACCGCAGAAGACCCCGCAGTCGCCGGTGCTGCTGCGGGCTGCGCGCCTGCTGGACGTCGACAAGGGCGAGATCGTCGAGCCGGGCCAGGTGCTGGTGGTGGGCGAGCGCATCGCCGAGATCCAGCCGGCCCGGCTGCCCGAGGGCACGGTCGTACGCGACCTCGGGGACGTCACGCTGCTGCCGGGCCTGATGGACATGGAGGTCAACCTCTTCCTCGGCGGCCCCGACCACGCGAGCCCGCTCATCCCGGTCCAGGAGGACCCGGCCCTGCGGACGCTGCGCGCGGCCGCCAACGCCCGCCGCACCCTGAGGCGCGGTTACACCACCGTGCGCAACCTCGGCCTGTTCGTGCAGACCGGCGGCGTGCTCCTGGACGTCGCGCTGAAGAAGGCGATCGACCTGGGCTGGGTCGAGGGGCCGCGCGTGGTGCCCGCCGGGCACGCGATCGCCCCGACCGGCGGGCACCTCGACCCCACCATGTTCCAGGGTTTCGCCCCCGGTGTGCTGCCCCTCACCGTGGAGGAGGGCATCGCCAACGGGGTGGCGGAGGTGCGCAAGGCGGTCCGCCACCAGATCAAGTACGGGGCGCGGGTCATCAAGGTGTGCGCCTCCAACGGGGTCATGTCGCACACCGGCCCAGCGGGCGCACAGCAGTACTCCGACGAGGAGCTGCGCGCCATCGTCGACGAGGCGCACCGCGCCGGGCGCAAGGTCGCCGCGCACTGCATGGGCGACTCGGCGATCCGGGCCACCGTGGAGGCTGGCATCGACTGCATCGAGCACGGGTTCCTGGCGACCGACGCGACGTACGACCTGATGGTGGAGCGCGGCACCTTCCTGGTGGCCACCACGTCCCTCACCGAGACCATGAACACCCGGCACGCGGACCCGGAACTCCAGGCCAAGGCCGCCGAGGTCTTTCCACGCGCCCGCGAGTCCACGGCCCGCGCAATCCGGCGCGGGGTGAAGGTGGCCGTCGGCACCGACGCCCCCGCCATCCCGCACGGCAAGGGCGTCCTCGAACTCCTCGCCCTGGCCGACCGGGGCATGCGGCCCGTCGACGTCCTGCGCGCCGCGACCACTGTCGCCGCCGAGCTGATCGACGCCGACGACCGGGGCAGGCTCGCCCCCGGACTGCTCGCCGATGTCATCGCCGTACCCGGCGACCCGCTCACCGACCTCTCCGTCGCCGGGCGGGTGTGCTTCGTGATGAAGGGCGGCCAGGTGTACCGCGACGACACGCCGGGCTCCTGACCGCCGTTCCGGACCGACCACCCGGCCGGCGCCGCGCGGGCATCGAGGAGGGGCCGCGCGGCGCCGGCGCGGCCCTGTCACCCACAAGGAGGGCCGTGGTGTACGACTACGTCATCGCGGGTGCCGGTTCGGCGGGCTGTGTCCTGGCCGAACGGCTCTCGCAGGAACCCGGGGTGCGCGTCCTGCTCGTCGAGGCGGGCGGCGCGGACCGGCATCCGTATCCGCGGATCCCGAAGGGCGTCGGCAAGCTCTTCGGCGACCCCGGGTTCTCCTGGCACCCCCGCCCGCTCCGCGAGGGCGGACGCCCTGAGGTCTGGGTGCGCGGCAAGGTGTTCGGCGGATCCAGCTCGGTCAACGGGATGGTCTACAACCGGGGCGGTCGCGCCGACTGGGACGACCTGGAACGGCTCGGCAACCCCGGCTGGGGGTGGGACGCCGTCCTGCCCGCCTTCCGCGCCATCGAGGACAACGCCCTCGGCCCCTCACCCACCCGCGGCACCGGTGGCCCGTTGCACGTCTCCACGGTCCGCGACCCGGACCCGCTGTGCGACGAACTCATCGCGACGGGGCAGGCGTTCGGGCTGCGTGCCGTGCCGGACGTCAACGAGGAGGACGGCGAGCGGATCGGCCACGCCATGGCCACCATCAAGGCCGGACAGCGGGTGAGCGCCGCCCGGGCGTTCCTGCGGCCCGCCCGCTCCCGACCCAACCTGACCATCGCGCGGCACACGACCGTCATACGGGTGCTGTTCGACGGGGACAAGGCCGTCGGGGTCCGGGTGCGCCGCGCCGGCGGGCAGGAGGAGGACATCCGTGCCCGGCGCGAGCTGATCCTGAGCCTGGCCACGCCAAGACTGCTCCAGATGTCCGGTCTCGGCCCTGCGGAGGTGCTGCGCGCCGCGGGCGTCGACGTACGCCTGGACCGCCCCGCGATCGGGAGCCGGTTGCGTGAGCACCGGTGCCTGGCGCTGCGGTTCCGCCTGCGCCCCGCTCGGCGCCAACCGGCAGCTGGCCACTCCGGCCGCCCGGGCCCGCACCGGGGCGGCCTATCTGCTCACCCGCAAGGGGCCACTGGCCCGCCCCGCCTACGACGTGATGGCCTTCCTGAAGTCCCGCCCGGAGGCCGACAAGCCGGACACCGAAGTGCTGCTGGCCCCCTGGTCGCTCGCTGCCCTGGTACCCGGCAAACCCGCGGGTGTGGAGCGGGAACCCGGCGTCTCGGCGTGTGCCATGGTGCTCAGGCCCACCTCCGAGGGATCGCCGGCCATCACGTCGGCCGACCCCGACGCCGGGCTGGACATCGACCCCGGCTACTTCACCTCCGCGTACGACCGGCAGGTCACCGCGGACCTGTTCAGGCGGCTGCGGGACTTCTTCGCCACCGACCCGATCGCCTCCCGCATCCGGCGCGAGACGTTTCCCGGGCCGGGCGTGCGGTCCGACACGGAGGAGGAGATCGTCCGCTCAGCGCTCGACGGGGGCTACTGCGGCTTCCACGCCATCGGCACCTGCGCGATGGGCCCCGGCCAGGACGACGTGACGGACGCGCGGCTGCGGGTGCGCGGCGTGGACAACCTGCGGGTGGTCGACGCGTCCGTCCTGCCGCTGATGGTGTCCGGGAACCTCAACGGGCCGGTGATGGCGATGGCGTGGCGGGCATCGGAGTTCATCCGCGACGGGGCGTGAGAAGGCCGTCCGGACACGCGGCCCGCAGGAACTCCGCGGTCGCCCCCAGTTGCCGCAGCCCCTGCGCCGCGGAGTCCTCGTAGATCCGCATGTCGACCCCGATGCCGGAATGTGCCGCTCGCGTCGCGAAGGACAAGGTGTCGTCGAGCAGCACCTCCGTGCCGGCCGCGTGCAGCTGGAGCGGCGGCAGGCCGTGCAGGTTGCCGTGGAGAGGGCTGAGCAGGGGATGGTCGCGCGGTGCTGTCCCCGCGTACGCGGCCGCGCGCACCGGCAGCGCCTCGGCGTCCACGGTACGGTCCGCGGCCGCGTTGAGCAGCAGACTGGGCGAGTCCAGCGTGAAGTCGAGCACCGGTGAGGAGAGCACTGCGCAGGTCGGCAGCGTCGCGCCCGCGTCGCGCAGCCGCAGCAGCAGGCCCGCGGCGAGGGCCCCGCCGAGCCGCTTGCCCGCCACGGCCGCCGGACCATCCGCGTGGCAGTGCTCCCAGGCGGCGTGCACGTCCTCGAGGGCGTGGGGGAAGCGGGGCCGGTAGCGGGCGCAGACGACCGCGCAGCCGGTGAGGCGGGCCAGTTCACGCGCGGTCGGCAGGGCGTCCTGCGGAGTGCCCGCGAGCCGCGGATCACCGTGCAGGTACAGCACCGTCTGTGCCACCGCCCCGCCCTCCGGGCGGACCTCCGGGCCGAACGGCCCCTCTTCGAGGCGTACGTCACTTGCCACGGGACATCACCTTCTCCGCCGCTTCCCAGTGCTCCTCGGACACCCACAGCCGGGCGAAGGCTGCCGCTGCCTCGCGCGGCGGTCGGGTCCGGGTGGTGAGGTTCTTGATCTCGCGCCCCTGTGCAGTGGCCAGAGCGCGGGCCACTTCCCGCCAGGCGCCGGCGAAGCCGGCGCGGGGCAGGACCAGGTCCACCAGCCCCAGCCGTTCGGACTCGGCCGCGTCGAGCACCCGCCCGGTGCCCGCCAGCAGCAGGGCCCGCCCGGGCCCCACCAGCCGGGCCAGCCGCTCGGCGCCGCCCCAGGCCGGCACGATGGCCAGCTTGGTCTGGTTGAAGCCGATCCGGATGTCCTCGGCGGCGATGCGAATGTCGGCCGCGACGGCCACCTCCGCGCCGCCGCCCAGCGCGTGCCCGCCCAGCGCGGCCACCACCGGGCCGGGGAAGGCGGCGATACGGTCGCACAGCGCCCGCATCCGCAGCGCCATGCCGGCCGCCTCGTCCTCGGTGCGCAGCCGCGCCAGCTCCTTGAGGTCGCCGCCGGAGACGAACGCCTTCTCACCCGCTCCGGTCACCGCCAGCGCCGTGGCGCCCTCGGCCACGTCCAGGGCCTTCTCCAGCTCGCCCATGGTGGCCAGGTCGATGGCGTTGCGGGCGTGTGGGCGGTCGATGGTGACGACGGCCAGGCCGTCCTGAAGCTCCAGCTCAACCATGCGCGGCCTTCCGGTCGTCGGGGCGGATACCGATGCTGCTGTGGAGATCAGTCCTCGTACACCACGGTCACGTCGGGGGTCGTGGGCTCGGCCTGGCAGGTGAGCACATAGCCGTCGGCCATCTCGTCCGGTTCCAGGGCGTTGTTCACCCGCATCTTCGCCTCGCCGTCCGTCAGCCGGGCCATACAGGTGGCGCAGTCCCCGGACTCGCAGGAGAACGGCGGCGTGAACCCGGCCCGGCGGGCGCTCTGCAACAGAGTCTCGCCCGGTCGCTGCGGCACGGTACGGCGCTGTCCGCGCAGGTCGACGGTGATGGTGCCGGTGACGGGTCCGGCCGTGGGTGCCTCCTCGGCCGGTGCCGGCGTGAACCGCTCGATGAGGATCCGCTCCCGGGCCACTGAGTGCGCGGTCAGTGTGTCCTCCACCAGCGCCATGAACCGCTCCGGCCCGCAGACGTAGTAGTCCGCCTCTGCGTCGACGAGGGCCCGTATCTCATCCGCGGTGACCAGTCCGTCCCGGTCGTCGAGGTGCGAGCGCACGTCGAACCGGGCCGGATGGCGGGCGGCGAGCGTGTCCAGTGCCTCGCGGAAGATGGCCGAGCCTGCGTCCCGATGTGCCGTCAGCAGCCGGACAGGGCGCGTGGTCGTCGCCAGTGCGCTCTTGACCAGCGAGAACACCGGCGTGATCCCGCTCCCGCCGGCGTACGCGACCAGCGGCCGCCCGCCCGCGTCCTCGCGCAGGCAGAACGACCCGGTGGGCCGGGTGGCCTCAAGGGTGTCACCGGGCCTGAGCCGCTCGTGCATCCAGCCGGAGACCAGCCCGCCCGGCACCCGCTTCACCGTCACACAGACCTCTCCGTCGGTGTCGGGTGAGGACGACATCGAGTAACTCCGCAGCGTGTCACACGCCTTGAAGGTCAGGAACTGCCCGGCCCGGTAGGGGAACCGCGCGTCGAGGGCGAAGGTGCGCGTGTCCGGCGTCTCGTCGACGATCCGGGTGATCCGCACCGGGTGGAAGCCGTGGTCCCGTGGCATGTGTGGAACTTACCTTCTCGCTATGGGAGAGTGCAATTCTCCAAGCAGAGGGAGGAGCCTCCGAAATGTTGACGATTCCCCCTGGAGCCCTGCGGTCCATCCCGCTCGAAGTGGCGGCGCGTTACGAGGCCGAGGGCTTCTGGACGCGCGAGACCCTCGGCGAGATGCTGACGAACGGGCTGGCCAAGGCGAAAGGCGTGGAGTTCCGTGTGCACTCCGAGGTGCGGCCCTGGTCGGGGACCTTCGCCGACGTGGAGCGGGTGGCGCGGCGGCTGGCCGCCGGTCTGCGGGCGCGCGGTGTCGGACCCGGCGACGCGGTGGTGATGCAGCTGCCCAACTGGATGGAGGCGGCGGCCGTGTTCTGGGCCTCGGCCCTCCTCGGCGCGGTCGTCGTGCCGGTCGTCCACTTCTACGGGCCGAAGGAGGTCCGCTACATCGTCGAGGCCACCCGCCCGAAGGCCTTCTTCGCCGCCGACCGCTTCGGGCGGCTGGAGTACCGGCCGGAGCTGTGCACGGAGGTCCCGGTCGTCGGCGTCGTGGGCCGGGACTTCGACGCGCTGCTCGCCGACGAGCCGATGGCCGGCGTCCTGCCCGTGGACCCGGGTGCCCCCGCCCTGATCGCCTTCACCTCCGGCACCACCAGCGACCCCAAGGGCGTCGTCCACAGTCACCGCACCCTCGGCTACGAGACCCGCCAGCTGGCGGCGAGCTATCCGCCGGACCGGGGGCGGCAGTTCACCGTCGCGCCGGTCGGCCACTTCATCGGCATGATCAACGCGTTCCTCATACCGGTCCTCGACGGCTCTCCGGTCAACCTCGGCGACACCTGGAATCCGGCCCAGGCGCTCGCGCTCATGCGGGCCGAAGGCCTGACGGTCGGCGGCGGGGCGACGTACTACATGACGAGCCTGCTCGACCACCCCGACTGCACACCCGAGCACATCGCGCACCTGAAGTACGCCGGACTCGGCGGCGCCACCGTGGCCTCCGCCGTGACGACCCGCCTGGAGTCGCTCGGCATCACCGTCTTCCGCGCCTACGGCTCCACCGAACACCCGTCGGTGACCTGCACCCCGTACGACGGCCCGGCCGCGAAGCGCCTGCACACCGACGGACTCCCGCTCCCCGGCGTCGAGGTGAGACTCGCCGACGACGGCGAGATCCTCACCCGTGGCCCCGACCTGTGCCTCGGCTACACCGCCCCCGCGCTGACCGCCGCGGCCTTCGACGCCGACGGCTGGTACCGCACCGGCGACATCGGCACGCGCGATACCGAAGGGTGGTTGTCCGTCACCGACCGCAAGGCCGACGTCATCATCCGCGGCGGGGAGAACATCAGCGCCCTGGAGGTCGAGGAGGTCCTGCTGGGCCTGGACGGCGTGGCGGAGGCGGCCGTGGTCGCCGTGCCCGATCCGCGGCTCGGCGAGCGCGCCGCGGCCGTCCTGCGCATGCTGCCGGGCTGGTCGGTGCCGAGCCTGGCCGAGGTGCGCCTGCACTTCGACCGGTCCGGGCTGGCCCGCCAGAAGTGGCCCGAGGAGGTGCACAAGGTGGACGACTTCCCACGCACCCCGAGCGGCAAGGTCAAGAAGTTCCTGCTCCGCAGGAACATTGCCACTTCCCGTAAGTGAGAATACGATTCTCGCGACTGGTGAAGGAGGATCTCATGCCCTCTCGCGCACTCGCGTATCCGCTCTTCGACGCGGACAACCACCTCTACGAGACCCAGGAGGCGCTCACCAAGTACCTCCCGAAGGAGTACGACGGGGCGATCGAGTACGTGAACGTCCGCGGCCGCACCAAGATCGCGATTCGCGGGCAGATCAGCGAGTACATCCCGAACCCCACCTTCGAGGTGGTCGCCCGCCCGGGCGCGATGGAGGAGTACTTCCGGGTCGGCAACCCCACCGGCAAGACCCGCCGGGAGATCTTCGGCGAACCCATGCGCTCTGTCCCGGCCTTCCGCGAGCCGGGCCCGCGCCTGGAGTTGATGGACGAGCTGGGCATCCAGCGCAGCCTGATGTTCCCGACCCTCGCGAGTCTCATCGAGGAGCGGATGAAGGACGACCCGGAGCTGATCCACGTAGTCATTCACTCCCTCAACCAGTGGCTGCACGAGACCTGGGGCTTCACCTACAAGGACCGCATCTTCACCGTGCCCGTCATCACCCTCCCGATCGTGGAGAAGGCGATCGAGGAGCTGAACTGGGTGGTGGAGCGCGGCGCCCGCGCCATCCTGGTCCGCCCGGCGCCGGTGCCCGGATTCGGCGGCACCCGGTCCTTCGCGCTGCCGGAGTTCGACCCGTTCTGGAAGCGGGTCGTCGAGACCGGCGTCCTGGTCGCCTTCCACTCCTCCGACAGCGGCTACTCCAACTACGCCAACGACTGGGAGGGCGCCCGGCGCGAGTTCCTGCCGTTCAAGCCCAACGCCTTCCGGCAGGTCAACGAGTGGCGGCCGATCGAGGACGCGGTGTCCTCACTGATCTGCCACGGCGCGCTGTCCCGCTTCCCCGAGCTGAAGGTCGCGGTGATCGAGAACGGCGCCTCCTGGGTGGAGCCGCTGCTCAGCCGGCTCGCCGACGTGCACAAGAAGATGCCGCACGAGTTCCAGGAGGACCCGGTGGAGGTCTTCAAGCGGAACGTGCACATCAGCCCGTTCTGGGAGGAGGACATGGCCGAGCTCGGCAGCCTCATCGGCATCGAACGCGTCCTGTTCGGCTCCGACTACCCCCACCCGGAGGGCCTGGCCGACCCGGTCAGCTACGTCGACCTGCTGGTGAAGCTGAGCGAGGCGGACAAGGCCAAGGTCATGGGCGGAAACCTCGCCCGGTTGATCGACGCATGACCCCGGCCCGGACCATCCCCGAGCTGGTGCTGAGCGCGGCCGACCGGTTCGGGGACGCCGAGGCCGTGGTCGACGGCGAGCTGCGCCTGACCTTCACCGACCTCGCGGACCAAGTCCGGTGCACCGCCGGGGCGTTCGCCTCGGCGGGCGTCGGGCCGGGCGACCGGGTGGCGATCTGGGCGCCCAACTCGGCCGAGTGGATCGTCGCCGCGTTCGGCCTCCTCATGGCCGGCGGGGTGCTGGTGCCGGTGAACACCCGCTTCCTCGACGAGGAGGCCCACGACATCGTCGTACGCAGCGGCGCCAAGGCGCTGTGCGTCCAGAGCGGCTTCCTGGACCGGGAGTTCACGGGCCCGCCCGGCGTGCCGGTCATCGACCTGAAGACGTCCGGCTTCCTCGCCTCCGGCGATCCGCTGGAGCGCAAGGTGGACGAGGACGACCTGGCCGACATCGTCTTCACGTCCGGTACGACCGGCCGCCCCAAGGGCGTGATGACCACCCACGGCCAGACTCTGCGCCTGTACGCCGAGTGGTGCGACCTGGCTCAACTCCGCCAAGGCGACCGGTACTTGATCGTCAACCCGTTCTTCCACATCTTCGGCTACAAAGCGGGCATCGTCGCGTCGATGATCCGGGGCGCGACCGTCCTCCCGGTCGCCGTGTTCGACGTGGACCACGTGCTGGGCCTGGTGGAGAAGGAACGGGTGACCGTCCTGCCGGGCCCGCCGACGCTCTACCACTCCCTGCTGGAGGCGGCCGGCGGCCGTGACCTCTCCTCGCTGCGGGTCGCGGTGACCGGCGCCGCCGACATCCCGGTCGAGCTGGTCCGCCGCATCACGACCGAGCTGCCGTTCCGTCACCTCATGACCGGCTACGGCCTCACCGAGGCCGGCACCGTCACCGCGTCCCGCCCCGGCGACCCCCACGAGGCCGTCGCCACGACCGTCGGCCGACCCTGCAAAGGATTCGAGGTGCGCATCGCGGACGACAGGGAAGTGCTCGTGCGTGGCTACTCCGTCATGCGCGGCTACCTCGACGACCCCGAGGCCACCGCCGAGACCGTCGACGCCGACGGCTGGCTCCACACCGGCGACCTGGGAGAGCTGGACGCCGAGGGCCGGCTGAGGATCGTCGGCCGCAAGAAGGACATGTTCATCGTCGGCGGCTTCAACGCCTACCCGGCCGAGATCGAGGGCTTCCTGCTGAAGCACCCGGCCGTCGCCCAGGCCGCCGTCATCGGCGTGCCGGACGAGCGGATGGGCCAGGTCGGCAAGGCGTTCGTCGTCCCGCGCGCCGAGGTCACCGAGGCGGAACTCATCGCCTGGGCGAAGGAGCGGATGGCCGGTTTCAAGGTGCCCCGCCACGTGGAGTTCCGTACCGAGCTGCCGTTGAACGCCACCGGAAAGGTGATGAAGGACCAGCTGTCATGACCGACGACCCTCGTACCGCCTCCGGCATCCCGCTCAAGCCGGTCTACGGCCCCGCCGACCGCCCCATTGAGCCGCCCGACCCCGGCACGTTCCCCTTCACACGGGGCAACTACCCCACCGGCTACCGGGGCCGCACCTGGACCTTGCGCCAGTACTCCGGCTTCGGCACGCCCGAGGAGTCCAACCGCCGCTACCGCTACCTCCTCGACCAGGGCGGCACGGGCCTGTCGGTGGCGCTCGACCTGCCCACCCAGTGCGGCTACGACTCCGACGACCCGGAGTACACCGACGAGGTCGGCCGGGTCGGGGTCGCGCTGGACACCCTCGCCGACGCCGAGATCCTCTTCGACACCATCCCGCTGGACCGGATCAGCACCAGCTTCACCATCAACGGCACGGCCGCGATCCTGCTCGCCTTCTACGTCGCCGCAGCCGAGAAGCGCGGTATCCCCCGGGCGAAGCTCACCGGCACCATCCAGAACGACATCCTCAAGGAGTACGCCTCGCGCGGCACCTGGATCTGGCCTCCGGAACCCTCGCTCAGGCTCATCGCGGACACGATCGAGTTCTGTGCTGCCGAGGTACCCCGATTCAACGCGATCTCCGTCGCGGGTGCGCACTTCCGTGACGCGGGCGCCAACGCCGTCCAGGAGATGGCGTTCACGCTCGCCGACGGCGTCACATACTGCGAGACGGTCCTGGAGCGTGGCCGTATGACCATCGACCAGTTCGCCCCGCAGATCTCCTTCTTCTTCTACACACACGGCGATTTCTTCGAGGAGATCGCCAAGTACCGGGCGGGCCGCAGGCGTTGGGCGACGATCGTGCGGGAGCGGTTCGGTGCGAGGACCGGGAAGGCCTGCATGTTCCGCTTCGGCGTCGTGGCCGGCGGGGCCTCGCTGTACGCTCCGCAGGCCCGCAACAACACCGTGCGCGTCGCCTACGAGGCGCTCGCCTCCGTCCTCGGCGGCGTGCAGTCGATGTTCACGGCTGCCTGGGACGAGCCGTTCGCCCTGCCCAGCGAGGAGTCCACGACACTCGCCCTGCGCACCCAGCAGATCCTCGCGTACGAGACGGGCGTGGCCAAGGTCGCCGACCCGCTGGGCGGGTCGTACTTCGTGGAGGCACTCACCGACGCGACCGAGGAACGGATCGTCGAGATCATGGCCGATCTTGAGGCTCACGGCGGCATGGTCCGATGCATCGAGGACGGCTATCTGCAAGGGCTCATCGCCGACGAGGCCTGGCGTCTGCACCAGGAGACCGCCTCCGGCGAGCGGCCGGTCGTCGGCGTCAACCGGTTCACGGTGGACGAGCCGCCGCCCGACCTCGCCACCTATGAACTCGACGCCGAGGGCCGCGAACGCCAGCTCAAGCGGCTCGCGAGGGTGAAGTCCGAGCGCAGCGCCGCCGAGGTGCGTGCCCGCCTGGACGACCTGCGCCGTGCCGCCGAAGGAGACACCAACCTGATGGACCCGCTCGTCGCCTGCGCGGGCGCGTACTGCACCGTCGGCGAGATGGCCGACGCCCTGCGCGCGGTGTGGGGCGAGTTCCGGCAGCCGGTGGTGTTCTGATGGCCACACCTGTGCGCGTTCTCGTCGCCAAGCCCGGGCTCGACGGCCACGACCGCGGTGCGAAACTGGTCGCCCGAGGGCTGCGGGACGCCGGGTTCGAGGTGGTGTTCACCGGCATCCGGCACCGCGTGGACGACATCGCCGCCACCGCCGTGCAGGAGGACGTCGCCGTGGTCGGCCTGTCCATCCTCTCCGGTGCCCACCTCGCCCTCACCCGTCGCACGGTCGAGGCGCTGCGCGCCGCCGGCGGCGACGACATCCCCGTCGTGGTCGGCGGCACCATCCCGGCCGGGGACGTGACGCGGCTGCGGGAGGCCGGGGCCGCCGCCGTGTATCCGACGGGCACCCCGCTCGACGCGATCGTCGCGGACATCCGCGCCCTGACAGCTCGGGAGAACTGAATGCGAGTCGGAGTGATGAGCGGCCCCGAGCGGGGCGACGCGGCGCACAAGGCGGCGCGCATGGCCGACGACGCCCGCTGGGCCGAGGAGGCCGGGTTCGACACGGTGTGGGTGCCGCAGGTACCGACCGACTTCGACGCCCTGACCGCCGTCTCCCTCATGGGGCAGGCCACCTCGCGCATCGAGCTGGGCACCGCGGTCGTCCCGGTGCACGCCCAGCACCCCGTGGCCCTCGCCCGCCAGGCGATGTCGGCCCACGCGGCGGCCGCAGGACGGCTCGCGCTCGGCGTCGGCGCTTCCCACCACTGGATCGTCCGCGACATGCTCGGCATCCCGTACGAGAAGCCCGCCGCGTACACCCGCGCGTACCTGGAGGTGCTGGGCGCGGCGCTGGCCGGGGCGAGTTCGGTGGACGTCGAGAACGACATCTTCCGCGTCCACAATCCGCTGACCCTCGCCCCGGTCGCTCCGCTGTCGGTGCTGCTGGCCGCGCTGGGCCCGGTGATGCTGCGCATCGCGGGCGAGTACACCGACGGCACGGTGCTGTGGATGGCCGACGAGCGGGCGGTCGCCGAACACGTGGCCCCGACGATCACCAAGGCGGCCGAGGCGGCAGGACGCCCCGCCCCACGCATCGTGGCGGGCATCCCCGTCTGCCTGTGCGCACCGCACGAGGTGGACTCGGCCCGCGAGCGGGCCAACCGGATCCTCGGGGAGGCGGAGATCTCACCCAACTACCAGCGCCTGCTGGAGTACGGAGAGGCCCGCGACGTCGGCGACCTGTGCGCGGCCGGCGACGAGGCGGCCATCAGGGCCCGCCTCCGGCGGTTCGCGGACGCGGGGGTGACGGATCTGTCGATGCGGTTGCTGCCCCTCGGGAACGGACGGGACGAACTGGTCGCTTCGAAACTGCGCACCCGCGACGCGGTGGCCGCGATAGCGGCGGACCTCCAGTGAACGGCCCGCTGGCCGGCCTGCGCGTCCTGGAGGTCGGCCACATCCTCGCCGGCCCGTACGCCACCATGCTGCTGGCCGACCTCGGCGCTCAGGTCACCAAGGTGGAGCCACCCGGCGGCGACCTCTCCCGCCAGGTCTCCGCCACCTACTTCGCCAGCCTCAACCGGGGCAAGCGCTCGGTCCGTCTGGACCTGGCCACCGCGGCCGGACAGGACCGCCTGCACGAGCTGGTGCGCGATGCCGACGCCCTGCTGGTCAACCTCAAACCGTCGGCCATCGAGCGTTTCGGCCTGACCCACGAGGCGCTCAAGCCGTTCAACGAGCGCCTGGTCTGCGTCGCCCTGACCGGCTGGGGCATGGACGCGGGCGACGCAGCCGCCTTCGACTACGTCGTCCAGGCCGCCACCGGCATCGCGGCCCTGACGGGCGACCCGGACGGCCCGCCCCTGTTGCCGGGGTACTCCTCGGCCGACAACTCGGCCGGGCTGGCCGCCGCCCTCGGTCTGCTGGCCCAGGTCCATTCGGGTCGCGGCGGCCAGATCGAGGTCTCGCTGCGCGACGTGATGCTCTCCCAGCTCAACTACCACGCCGCCGCCTGGCTCAACGACGGCAAGGCCCCGCGCCGCCTCGGCGGCGCCCACGCCTACTACGTTCCCGCCCAGCTCTTCCCCACCGCCGAGGGCCACCTGGCGCTGTTCATCACCCACGACGGCTTCTGGCGCTCCTTCGCCGCCGAGGCCGGTATCGAGGGCTACGCGACCATGGCCGAGCGCGCGGCCCGTCGCGACGAGGTGATCGCGACGGTGACGGCGGCCCTCGCGGCCGACACCGCGACCGGCTGGGAGGCCCGCCTGCGTCCACGGCGGGTACCGGCTGCGGCCGTCCGCACCCTCCCCGACGCGCTCGCCGAGGCGCCGGATGCGGTGGTCGAGGCGGGCGGGCACCGCCTGGTCGGCAGCCCGTTCCGGATCGCCGGACACGAGCCGTGGTACGGCCCGCCGCCACGCCTGGGAGAACACGGCGGCATGGCATAGGAGCTGCTACGGCATGCCGCCGTCCACCCGCAGCGCCGCCCCGCTGGTGTACGAGGGGGCGTCCGACAGCAGATACAGGGCGGCGCCCACCACCTCGTCCGGCTCGCCCACGCGTTGCAGAGCATGCGGACGCACCCCCTCGGCACGGTCACCGCGTTCAGCCCCGCCTTGGCGGCCCTGTACGGCACGATCGCCGGACGCGGCCGGATCGAGCCGGTGGAGCCTACGTTGACGATCACGCCGCCGCCGGCCTCGGCCCTTCTCCGTGACCTTGGCCAGATCGTCGTAGACAGGGGACATGCCCGCGTTGTTGACCAGCGGGTCGAGCCTGCCGAACCGCTCGTGGACCGCGTCGCGCTCACCGCAGCGCAGGCGTCGTACGTCCTGCTGGCCACGACGACATCGGCGCCGCAGCGTGCCGCCGCGAACGCCATGGCCCGCCCCAGCCCCGGCTGCCGCCGGTGACGAGGACCACCCGGCCGGAGAGGTCGAACAGCGCGTTTGCGTACCCCATCCCCATCCCTACTGATGCGCTGTAGCCCGTTCACTGGCGCACGTCGCCGTGAGACCAGCATTATCAACGGGAGTGGGGGCGGACGCCGTGCAGGGGCTGAAGGGCAAGGTCGTCCTGGTGGCGGACCCGGACGTGCCCGTGCACAAGGGCGCCTCCATGATCCTCATCCGGCCCGGACCCCCGGCATGGAGATGGTGCGCGGCACGGGCCTGGCCGGCGAACCGCTCGGCCAGGGCGCCCACGCCTACCTGCGGTTCACCGACTGCGTCCCCGCCGAGAACCTGCTCGGTGAGCCCGGCTCCGGCTTCCGCATCGCGCAGGCCCGGTTCGGCGGCGGCCGGCTGCACCACGCCATGCGCTCGGTCGGCCAGTGCTGGCGCGCCCTGGAGATGATGACCGAGCCGGATCGCCTCCCGCCGTACCCGTGGCGGCCCACTCGCCGACCAGCAGTCCGTACGGCACCAACTCGCGGACACCTGGATCCAGATCGGGCAGTTCCGCCTCCAGGTCCTGCACGCCTTCTGGCAGGTCGACCGGGCCGACCGCACCGGCGACCCCGCTGACGCCCGCCGCGCCCGCCTCCACGTCTCGGGCGTGAAGGTCACCACCCGCATGGGGCAGTCCGGCCCCACACTCGGCGTCGCCGACGGTCCCACCGAGGCTGGCTGTGGGCCAAGGCGCGCCAGGAGACGGACCGTGCCTGAGCCACGGGGGCGGTCAGGTCCCGTTGGCCGGCTGGGTGTACGTCCGGCCACCGACCGTAGTGGTGAGCGTGCCGGTCGCCTGGAAGACCGTCTCCAACACGTCGATCGTCAGATGGAAACCGTCGGCACTGGTCTTCTTGGTGGCCAGCACCTTGCCATCCCGCCCGGTCCGCGTCAGGTCCGAGTACCAGTCGACGGCGTTCAGGGTGGGGCTCTTGCTGGTGCGCGTGACGCGCTCCGAGCCGCCCAGGAAGGTCCTGCCGTCGTCCGAGTAGCGCTTGTAGCGCACCGACACCGTCTGCACGGCCGTCTTGGCGTCGTCCCACACGATGTCCACCGTCGCGCTGCCGGACGTCTTGCCGCGCAGGGAGTAGGTGCCCTGCGCGGGGTACGGCCGCTGCGGCGCCGGGTCGCCCGCCGTGTACGGCGTGCCCCACGGCACGTCGTCGGACACCGGCTTCACCGGGCGCGTGCGCACTGGCTTGCGGTCCACCAGGTCCGCGACCATCAGGCGGGTACGCCGGCCGCCCGGCTCGGTGGACTGCGGGCACGGCAGCGGGTTCGTGCCGCCGCAGGAAGGTGCGGAGACCAGCCGCTGCCAGTACGTGACGGCCGTACCGTCCGGCGACCAGCGCGGGTCGGCGCCCGCGTTCCAGTTCGGGTCGCCGATGCCGCCGGGTGAGGTGTCGCCCGCGTTCAGCTGCTGGCCCTGGTAGGAGCCGCGGTCGCCGTATCGGTCGATCAGGTACGGCTGGAAGAAGCGGCGTTGTCCGTTGTTGCGGACGGAGGAGACCGCGGACGTGGTCACCAGGTCGGTGACCGGCGGGATGCCGGTCATGCCGGAGACGAACATCGACCGGTCGGAGCCGCGGGTGTCGAGCGCCACGATCCACCGGTCGTCCGGCGAGGAGTCCACGGGGTCCGTGTACTCGGGGTGGGCCGTCATCCGGCGGACCTCGCCCGTGGTCAGGTCGGCGGCGAACAGGTCCATGTTGGACGACTCGGCCGGATGCCCGATGTAGATGACCTCCTTGCCGTCCTTGGTGAAGCCGCGCAGCTCGCCGACGGAGGGCACCGTGGGGTCGAACACGAGCTTCGACGGGTTGTCGGGGTCGCTGTGCACCGGTTGTCCGGTCACGGAGGGGTCGAAGAGGCGGGTGACTTTCTCCAGGTCGTAGCGCGGAGCGCGTGGTGTGCCCGTCGCCGGGGCGGGATCGAAGCGCAGGCGGGCGAAGTAGCCGTACTGGTCGAGGCGGCCGCCCGTGACCGAGGTGCTGTTGAAGCCGATGTGGACCTGGTCGGGGTGCAGGCGCAGTTCGCGGATCGAGCCGCCCGGGCCCGAACCGTCCGCCTTGGTGTTCCAGCGGATCGGGTAGACGTGGACGCGGTCCGGAGTGCAGGCGGCTGAGGCGAGCTTGTAGGGGCCGCAGTCGAGGATGTTCGACCCGTACAGGATGCGCCTGCCGTCCGCGAAGGGCTGCGGATAGCTCGCGTCCTCGTTCGCTCCCTGCTTGTTGGCGGCCGGCGTGCCGCAGGTCAGGCACTTCCAGGCGTCATCGTTCGGGAATGCCGTCCCGTCCGTCCTGACCAGGACCAGCTGCCGGCCGCTGTAGACGCTCGCCGGGTCGGGTGCGGCCGGAGCGCCGGCGAAGGCAACGAGCGCGGTGACCGTACGGCCGTCCGAGAGGAAGCCGCCGCCCTGGAGAGCGTCCGCCCAGTCGGCGGAGATGCAGCCTGTGCGGTTGGGGTTGACCGCCGGCGTGCAGGAACCGGCTTTCTCCGAGGGCGCTGTCGGTGGCAGCGGCAGCTGCCGTACCCGGATCCGCTCGGGGTCCGGCGGCGCGGGAGCGGTCGCGGAGGCCTGTGCGGGCTGCAGGAAGGCGCTCACCGACATCAGGGACAGGAGGAGGACGAGGGCGCGCCAAGTCCAGCCCCGGGTTCTCGTGCGCAAGGTTTACCTCCTGCAGTGTGGGGGGCTACTTCGGTGGGAACCTCAACGCGCCGTCCAGCCGAACCACTTCACCGTTGAGGTAGTCGTTCTCGCACAGGTGCTGGACCAGTGCGGCGTACTCCTCCGGCCGGCCCATGCGCCGCGGATGCGGCACCTGGGGGCCCCAGTACGCCTCCAGGCGGTCGGCGGCCTTCCCGTACGCGGGCGTGAGGACGGTGCCCGGAGCGACGGACACCACGCGGATGCCGAGAGGGGACAGATCCCGGGCGGCGACCAGTGTCATCGCGCTCACCCCGCCCTTCGCGGCGGCGTATGGCAGCTGGCCGATCTGGCCCTCGTACGCCGCGATGGAGGACGTCGTCACGATCACGCCCCGACCGCCGCCCTCGCCGAGGGGTGCGGTGCGCGCGACGGCGGCTGCGGTCATGCGCATGACATTGAAGACGCCCGTCAGGTAGACGTCGACGGTGGTGCGGAAGCCGGCGAGGCCGAGAGGTGAGCCGTCCTTGCCGACGAGCCGACCGCCGCTCGCCGGGCCGCCGTGGCAGTCAACGGCGATCCGGAACTCGCCCGCCTGCTCTGCCGCCTGCACCGCTGCCGCCACAGAGTCCTCGTCCGTGGCGTCGGTGCGGACGTACCGCACACCGAGTTCCGCCTCCATGGCCTTGCCCTTGTCGTCGGCCAGGTCGGCGACCACCACCCGGGCGCCTTCCGCGTGCAGCCGCCGCACCGTCGCCTCACCCAGCCCGCCCGCGCCGCCGACCACCAAGGCCGCCACACCGTCGATGCGCACTGTCATTCCCCTCTCTTGCTAGTCATCCTCTAAGTGTAGGAGAATGGTGTTCTCATGAATATAGCCGTGCTTCTGGAAATGGCCGCCTCCGCGGGGGACCGGCCGGCCGTCACGGAGGGCGGCCGCTCGCTCTCCGCGGCCGAGCTCCAGCGCCTCGCACGTCACGCGGCCGACCGCTTCCGTGACCGCACAGCGGTCCTGTACCTGGGTCCGAACCACCTCGCCTACCCCGTCGCCCTGTTCGGCGCGGCCCTGGCCGGAGTCCCGTTCGTCCCCCTCAACTACCGGCTGGGTGACGACCAGTTGGGCACCCTGCTCCTGCGGCACCCGGGGGCCGAGGTGCTGCATCCGGCCGACCTGGACGCGCTGCTGACCCCGCCGCCGGGCAAGACCGAGTGGCGGCCCGCCCCCGAGGACCGCGACGCCACCGCCGTCGTCCTCTACACCAGCGGCACCACCGCCGCCCCCAAGGCGGCCTTGCTGCGCCACCGGCACCTGCTCGCCTACGTCTTCAACACCCAGGACTTCGGCTCCGCGGAGCCGGCCGACGCGAGCCTGGTAGCCCTCCCGCCCTACCACGTGGCCGGCCTGATGAACCTGCTGACGAACCTGTACGCCGGCCGCCGCGTCGTCTACCAGTCCGCCTTCGGCCCGGCCGACTGGCTGGCCACGGTACGCCGCGAGGGTGTCACCCATGCCATGGTCGTGCCGACGATGCTCGCCCGGATCACTGCGGAACTCGGTGACGCGGAGGCCAGGACGCCGACCCTGCGCAGTCTCGCCTACGGCGGTGCGCGCTGCCCCCGCCCGGTGGTGGAGCGAGCCCTGCGCCAGTTCCCCGAGACCGGCTTCGTGGGCGCCTACGGGCTGACGGAGACCGCCTCGTCGGTCTGTGTGCTGGGCCCCGACGACCACTGGCGGGCGGTCGCCTCCGACGACCCGGCGGTGCGGGCGCGGCTCGGCTCGGTGGGCCGGCCGCTGCCGGGCGTGGAGATCGAGATCCGGGACGGGGACGGAAAGCCGCTCGGACCGGGCGGGACGGGGCTCGTCTTCGTGCGCGGGGAGCAGATCTCCGGCGAGTACGCGGAGACGAGCTCGGTGGCCGGGGACGGCTGGTTCGCCACGCGTGACCGGGGCCGTCTGGACGAGGACGGTTACCTCTTCGTCGAGGGCCGCGCCGACGACACCATCATCCGGGGCGGGGAGAACATCGCCCCCGCCGAGATCGAGGACGTGCTGCTCCAGTACCCGGGGGTGCGCGAGGCCGCCGTACTGGGGATGCCCGACCCGGAGTGGGGCCAGCGCCTGGTCGCGGTGCTGGTCGGGGCGGGCGACCCGGACGAGATCCGCTCCTTCGCGAAACAGCGCCTGCGCTCCTCCAAGACGCCGGACACCGTCGTCTTCCGCCCCGAACTGCCTCGCACACCCACCGGAAAAGTCCTGCGCCGCACGCTCGTCGCCGAACTGGAGGAGGCCGCCGATGCCTGAAGCCGTGCTCGTCGCCGCCCTGCGCACGCCCATCGGTACCGCCTTCAAGGGGAGCCTGCGCGAGACGACTGCGTACGACCTGGCGGTCCGTGTCGTCACGGCCGTGGCCCAAGGGCTGGATCCGGAACTCGTGGACGACGTGATCCTCGCCGAGTCGCACTACGGCGGCGGAGTCGTCGCCCGCCACGCCGCGCTGACGGCGGGCCTGCCGCGGGTGCCGGGGCTCGCCCTGAACCGGCACTGCGCGGCGGGCCTCGCCGCCGTCCAGACGGCCGCCGGTTCTGTCCGGGCCGGCATGGACCGGCTCGTGCTCGCCGGAGGCGTCAACTCCGCGTCCACCGCACCGAAATTGTCCTTCCTGGACAGCGAGCGCTGGGTGCCGCCCTCGCACCCGGACCGCCCGGACGCCCCCAACCTCGACATGTCGATCACGGTCGGCTGGAACACGGCTGTCAGGGAAGGCCTCACCCGCGCGGAGATGGACGCGTGGGCGCTGCGCTCCCACCGCAGCGCCGTCCGCGCGCTCGACGAGGGCCGCTTCAAGGACGAGACCGTGCCGGTCGACACCCCACGCGGCCCCTTCGAGACCGACGAGCACCCGCGCCGCGACACCAGCGCCGAGAAACTGGCTGCCCTCAAACCGCTCCACCCGGAGCTCGAGGGCTTCTCGATCACGGCGGGCAACGCGTGCGGCGCCAACGACGCGGCGGCGGCCGTGGCCGTGGCCGACGAGCAGCTCGGCCTGCCCGCACTGGCCAGGGTGCGCTCCTGGGCTTCGGTGGCCCTGGACCCGGCCGAGACCGGCCTGACCCCCGTGCACGCCATCCCCAAGGCGCTTCAGCGGGCGGGCATGGCGGTGTCCGACGTGGACCTGTTCGAGATCAACGAGGCGTTCGCCTCGGTGCCGCTCGCGGTGATCCGCCGCCTCGGCCTGGACCCGGACACGGTGAACGTCAACGGCAGCGGCTGCTCCCTCGGTCACCCCGTCGCCGCCACGGGCACCAGGATGATCGTCACACTCGTCCACGAACTGCGCCGCCGGGGCGGCGGAGTGGGCGTCGCGTCGATGTGCGCGGGCGGGGGGATGGGATCGGCGCTGGTTCTGGAGGTCCCGGCACCCTGACAACTGCCCGTGGGGGAGAGCGTCATGGCGGCTTCGGGGCGGCCGGCGTGGGTGCTGGTGGCCGGTCTGCCGTCGTGCCGCCGGCGCCAGGCGGGGGCGCCCGGGCTCCGTCGTACCACTCAGGCGAGGTCTGCGGCCGGGCTCCAGTCATGCGATTGGCGTGAGTTTGGGTGGCCGGGCGGGCTGCTTGCGTGGGTGCGGGTGGCTGGGTCGCCGGGCGGGCTGCTTGCGTGGGTGCGGGTGGCTGGGTCGCCGGGCGGGCTGCTTGCGCGGGTGCCGGTGGCCGGGCCGCCGGTGTGCACTCCCGCGTCGGCCGACGCCCCGACCGCAGCCGCACCGCTCATGCCGTGAACCGCAGCAGCGCCTCCTGTGCGTACGACGCGAGCAGCGTGCCGTCCGGTGTCAGGACGTCCCCGCGGCCGAAGCACCGGCCGTGCGCGGCGAGCGGGCTGTGCTGACGCAGCAGCAGCCAGTCCCCGGTGCCGAACGGCCGGTGGAACCACACGGTGTGTGCGGTGACGGCCGAGGTGAACGCACGGCCCGCGTCCGCCTGCGTCACGCCCTCCACAGGACGTAGCGCGGTGCCGATCGGTGTGAGGTCGGTGGCGTATGCGAGGAGGGCGGGGGCGAGATCCCGGGGAGCGTCCGGGATGCGGGTCCACAGCTCGTACTCGGGCGGCTCGGACTTCGCGGTGTCGAGATCGGCCGCCGCCCTCGACTCCCAGGGAAGGACGCCGAGTTCGGCGGCGCGTTCGGGGCCGGGCAGCTCCGGCACGGGGGCTGCCGTCTGCCGACCGGGCCCTTCCTCCCAGGCATGCAGGCTCGCGTTCGCCACCGCGACGACTCCCCGCTCTTGGCGGGCGGTCAGCCGTACGGTCGCGAAGGTCCGGCCTTGCTGCGGCACCTCGGTCTCGTAACGCACCGGCTCGCCCGTGCGTCCCTCCCGCAGGAACTGCGTGTGCAGCGACTTCAGGCCCTTGCCCGGCGCGGAGAGCTGCGCGGCGCAGGCGAACTGGGCGAGCAACTGGCCGCCGAACAGCCGCCGGTGCTCCAGCCGCTGCGAGCGTCCCTCGTAGGCTGCCGCCCCGCGGGGCGCGAGGTCGAGGCAGCCGAGCAGGTCGTTCCACAGGTCGGTCACGGATCGCCTCTCACAGGTCGACGAGGCGGGGTGCGCGCGTCTCACGCAGCAGCAGCCGGCCGGCCTCGCGGGTCAGTTCACGGGTGGAGCCGAGCAGCCCGTCGAGCACCAGGGCACGTTTGACGTGCCGGTGCAGGGCGTGCTCGGCGGTGAAGCCGATGCCGCCGAGCGCCTGCTGGCAGTGGCGGGCGGCGGTGAGCGCGGCCCGGCCGGCCGTGGCTTTGGCGAGCAGCGCGCTGATCTCGTCATCGGCGGCGGCCAGCACCGCCTCCGCCGCCTCCAGCGCCACGTACGTCTCCGCCAGCCGGTGCCGCAGCGCCTGGAAGGAGGCGAGCGGACGACCGAACTGCTGCCGGTCCAGGACGTGTTCGCGGGCGAGTGCCAGCATGGCGCGGCCGGTGCCCAGCAGCCACCAGCCCAGCGCTCGGCGCCCGGCGGCCAGGGGGACGGCGTCGCCCGTGGCCACCCGGCGTATCGGGAGCCCGGGGTCGAGGGCGCTGCCGTCCTGGGAGCCGCCCCGTGCCCACTCCACCCAGGTCCCGCCCGCATACGGCAGCGGCAGCGTGCCCCCGAGCGGGCGGCACGCCGAACGAAGCACGACGTCGTTGAGGACCGGTGCCTGGGCTCCCGTCTCCCCGAGCAGCCGGAAGACCAGCGGAGTCGCCGTGTCCGGTTCCTCCGTGAGGATCTGAGCCCAGCCCAGGCCTGTGAGTGCGGCGTCGAGTTCGGTTCCCGGCGCGCTCGTCGTCATGGTCTTGCGCAGGGCTTCTTCCAGCAGCGCGCGTTCGGCGGCGTCCACCGCGGCTCACTCCTTCCCGAGGTCCAGCAGACGGCGGGCGACGATGTTGCGCTGGATCTCGGCGGTGCCGCCGTAGATGGTCGCGGCCCGCGAGTACAGGTACTCGGTGCGCCACGCCCCGTCCGCCGCCAGCTCCACCGACCCCGGCAGCAGGTCCCGCGAGGTGTCGAACAGCCGTTGCTCGGCACCGGCCAGCAGGATCTTGTCCACCGAGGTCTCCGGTCCGAGCCGGCCGCCGTCCGCCAGGGCCCGCTGGGTGGCGGCCGAGCGGCAGCGCACGCTGTGCAGGTCGAGCCAGACGGCGCCCAGCGCGTCCGCGTCCGGCTCACAGCCGTCCGCCAGGAGGCGGTCCAGCCGGCTGTAGAGGTGGGCGACGCGGTGCCAGAAGCACGTGGACCGTTCGTGCGGCAGCAGGTCCATCGCCAGCCGCCAGCCGTCGCCGGGGGCGCCCAGCAGGCGCGCGGCGGGAACGCGCGCCTCGTCGAAGAAGACCTCGGCGAACTCGTCGACGCCGTGCATCGTGCGCAGCGGCCGTACGGTGATGCCGGGGGAGTCCATGTCGACGAAGAAGGCGCTGATGCCGGCGTGTCCTGGCTCTCCGGTCCGGGCCAGCAGGACGCAGCGGGCGGCGTACTGGGCGAGGCTCGTCCACACCTTCTGGCCCGTCACCACCCAGTGGTCCCCGTCCCGTACCGCCCGCGTGGACAGGGACGCCAGGTCGCTGCCCGAGCCCGGTTCGGAGAAGCCCTGGCACCACTGCTCCTCGCCGCCCAGCAGCCGGGGCACCATCTCGGCGGCCAGCGCGGGCGGCGCGTAGTCGATCAGGGTGGGAACCAGGACCTCGACCATCGACCACAGTCCGGGCTCAGCCAGGTCGCGGGAGGCGACCTCCTCGCCCAGCACCGCCCGCAGCACGCTCGGCCCGCCGAGCCCGCCGACCGCGCGCGGCCATCCGTGTCGCATCCAGCCCGCCGCCCACAGCTCCCGCCGGACACGGGCCAGTTGGGCGACCTGGGCGTCGAGGCCGTGGTCCGCGCCGGGGGCCAGGTCGTGGGTGTCCAGCCACGCTCCCAGCGCCTGCCGGAACTCGCCGGTCCTCATGGGCGGGTGCGTTCGAAGGCGTGCGGGCGGCCCGAGTCGTGGACGCCGCTGCGGCGGATGAAGGTCATGGCGCGGGTGCGCAGCCGCCAGCCGTCCGGGGTGCGGACGTAGGTGTCGTTGTAGTAGCCGATGCGCATCTCGTGCGCCGAGTGCTCGACGAAGCACAGCGGCTGGGTACCGGTGGCCGCGTCGCCGGCCGGCTCGATCACCGGCGTCCCCACGAGGAACAGCCCCTTCGGGGCCGCCGCGATCAGCGCCGGGAACTCGTCGAGCGGGTAGGTGTCGCCGAAGGCGCTGTAACTGCCGTCCGGGGTGAACGCGGCGAGTACCCGGTCCACGTCCCCGCGCGTCATGGCCACCGCGTACCGGGCCAGCAACTGCTCGATCTCCACCAGGTCGTCGGTGTCACTCAAGGGCCGTCGTCCTCTCGTCTCGGACCGTATGAGAATGACATTCTCGCTCAAGGAGTATTGCTCCGGATGGTTGCTTCTCCAATAGGGAGAAGCTAATTTCCAAGTCATGGATCAGCTCCTGGCCTTCACGGTGGTGGGCCTGAGTACCGCCGCCGTCTACGCCGTGATCGGCACCGGTCTGGTGGTCACCCACGCCACCACCGGTGTGTTCAACTTCGCCCACGGCGCGGCCGGGATGCTCTCCGCCTTCGCTTACTGGCAGCTGGCCGTCGGCTGGGGCTGGCCGGTTCCGCTCGCTCTCGCCGTCGTCCTGCTCCTACTGGCCCCGGCCTTCGGTCTGTTCGTCGAACGCGTCCTGATGCGGCCGGTGCAGGCGCTCGGCGAGGCCGAGCGCCTCGTGATGACGGTCGCCCTGCTCACCGGGTGCATCGCGCTGGCCCGCTGGGTGTGGGACCCCAACACCGCGCGCCCGCTCACGCCGTTCTTCGCCGACCGGCCCGCGCTCCGCCTCGGCCCGGCCGCCGTCACCTGGCACCAGGCCATCACCATGGCCGTCGCCCCGGCGATCGCCGCGGCCCTGTGGTTCCTGCTCCACCGCACCCGCGCCGGCACGGAGATGCGCGCGTCCGTCGACGACCGAGCGCTCGCCGGCCTCACCGGCGCCGACCCCCTGCGCGCCACCCGGCTGGCCTGGGTGCTCGGCATCCAGCTCGCCGCCGTCGGCGGCATCCTCATCGCCCCCGCCGTCGCACTCGACGCCCAGCAGCTGTCCCTGCTCATCGTCAGCGCCTACACCGCCGCCGTCTTCGGCCGCCTGCGCAGCCTGCCGCTCACCTTCCTCGGAGCGGTCGTCGTGGGCCTCCTCGAGGCCTACCTCGCCGGTTACCTGCCGCAGAACGACTACCTGCCGGGCCTGCGCCTGGCCGCCCCGGCCCTGCTGCTGTTCCTGGCCCTTCTGGCCTTCCCGCACCGCCGGCTGCGCGGCCGTGACCGCACCCTGGTGCCGGTTCCCCTGCCGACGGTGCGCGGCAGCCTCCTCCTCGCCGGCGCCGTCCTGCTCTTCGCACTGGTTCTGGTGACGGTCCTCACGCAGGACGCGATCATCTCGTACGGCACGCTCTTCCCGCTCGGCGTCATCGCCCTGTCCTTCGTACCGCTCGCGGGTTACACCGGGCAGATTTCCCTGTGCCAGCTGTCCATCGCCGGCATCGGAGCGGTGGTGTGGGGGCACCTCGGCGCGCACGGCGAACTGTGGGCGCTGCCAGTGGCCATGCTGGTCGCCGCGGCGTCCGGCGCGCTGATCGCGCTGCCCGCGCTGCGCCTGTCCGGCATCTACCTGGCCCTCGGCACCGCCGCCTTCGCCGTCGTCCTCGACCGCTGGATCTTCACCCTGCCCGCCTTCGAGGTGCTGGGCGTGCGTATCACCCTCTTCGACCAGGGCTCGGTAGCGGTGACCGGCCCCGACCTGTTCGGCCTGCATCTCACATCGCCGGCCCAGATGCTGCTCCTGTCCGCGGTCTGCCTCGCGCTCGTCTCGCTCGGCGTGGCCGCGCTGCGCCGGGGCCGGTTCGGCCGCCGACTGATCGCGCTGCGTGACAGCGAGGCCGCCTATGCCACGCTCGGCGGACGGCTCCTCGTCGCCAAGACCGCCGTCTTCGCCCTGTCCGCCGGGATCGCGGGACTGGGCGGTGCCCTGTACGGCATGCAGCTGCAGACCGTCACCGCCGAGCAGTTCAACCTGGTCGCCGGGCTGTCGATCTTCCTGATCGCCGTCATCGGCGGGCTCGGCGCGGTCGGCACCGGCCTGTTCACCGGCATCGCCTTCGTCCTCCCAGCGCAGCTGCTGCACGGCGCCGGCCCGTGGGTCCACGACGCGACCGCGCTCCTCGTCGCGCTCGCCGGCATGGGGCTCGCGCACAGCCCCGGCGGCATCCTGGCCCATATGCGCGCCGAATGGGCGCCACTGGGGCGGAACCGGCCGCTGTTGTCCGCACTGGTCGGCGTCCTCGGCCTGTGCTGGCTGCTCGCCGCGCTCGACGTGGCGAACGGCTGGCTGCTTCTCACGATCGCCCTCGGCACGGCCGTACTACTGCGTGTCCGTGCCGCCGCCACACAGCGGCCGCCCTCCGACATCCCGCCCGAGTGGTGGGGAGTACGTCGCCCCTGGCGGCCCGAGGACGGGGAGGTGCTGAGCCGTGCCACCACTGCTGCGGGCTGAGGAGGTCACCGTCTCCTTCGGCGGACGCCGCGCCCTCGACGGCGTGTCGCTGACCGCCGAGGCAGGCCGGATCACGGGCCTCATCGGCCCCAACGGCGCGGGCAAGTCCACCCTGTTCGACGTGGTCTGCGGGTTGCGCCGCCCCGGCGCCGGCCGCATCCGCCTCGACGGCCACGACATCACTCGCGAAGGCCCAGCCCGGCGCGCCCGGCGCGGTATGTCCCGCACCTTCCAGCACCTGGAGCTGTTCGGCCGCCTCTCCGTCCGTGACAATCTCCTCGTCGCCGCCGAACTCGGACCCCGGCGCCGCCACGCGGCCCGTACAACTGACGCGGTGCTGGACCGGCTCGGCCTGACGGGCGTGGCGGGCGACCCCGCCGATGCGCTCCCCACCGGCCTGGCCCGCCTGGTCGAGGTCGGCCGCGCGCTCGTCCTCGGCCCGCGCGTCCTGCTCCTGGACGAGCCTGCGGCCGGACAGGACGCCGAGGAGACACAGCGGTTCGCAGCCCTGCTGCGCTCCCTCGCCGACGAAGGCACGGCCGTCCTCCTCGTCGAGCACGACATGAGCCTGGTGATGAGCGTCTGCGACGAGGTGTACGTCCTCGACATCGGCACCGTCGTCGCCAGTGGCCCGCCCGCCCGTGTCCAGCAGGACCGGACGGTCCTCGCGGCCTACCTGGGGGAGGCGGGATCATGAGTGCCGAGCCGCTGATGGAGCTGTCGGGCATCCGTGCCGCCCACGGCGGCATCACCGTCCTGCACGGCGTCGACCTGGCCGTCGAGGCGGGCCGGACAGTAGCACTCCTCGGCCCGAACGGAGCCGGCAAGACCACGCTCCTGCAGGTCGCCGCCGGAGTGCACCCGCCCAGCGCCGGCCGACTACTGCTCGGCGGCCGGGACGCCACCGGCATCCACCCGCGCGACCTCGCCCGCAACGGCGTGTGCCTCGTCCCTCAGGGCCGCGGCGTCTTCCCGAACCTCTCCGTGCGCGACAACCTCCTGATGATGACCTTCACGGGCCGCACCCAGGAGCAGATCGAGGAGATCACCTACGCCCGCTTCCCCGTCCTGGGGACCCGGCGCACCCAGCCCGCGGGCACGCTCTCCGGCGGCGAACAGCAGATGCTCGCCCTCGCCCGGGGCCTGGCCACCGACCCCGCCGTCCTGCTCCTGGACGAACTGTCCATGGGGCTCGCCCCGTTGGTCGTCGCCGAGCTGTACGAACTCGTCGCCGACATCGCCCGGCAGGGCGTCGCCGTTCTCGTTGTCGAGCAGTTCGCCGCCGCCGTGCTGAAAACCGCCGACCACGCCGCCGTCCTCGTCCGCGGCCGCGTCCAGTGGCAGGGGCGCCCCGACACTTCCCTGCACGCCGAACTCTCCTCCTACTACCTGGGGAGCCCGACATGACCGCACCCTCCGACGCGCGCGCGGACCGGTTCGTCCGCGAACTCGCCGAGCTGAAGATCCCCGACCCCGCGGCCGCCCGCGCCACCCTCTGGCTGCGCCTCGGCGGGCTGCTCATGGCCGCGGGGCTCGTGCTCGGGGCGCTCGCGTTCCCCCTCGCCCACGCCACGGACAACTCCCTCGCCCAGGGCGACGCCCTCGCCATCGGCCTCGGCGGCATCGCCGCCACCGTGGTGGGCGGCGCCCTGTTCCTGCGCTACTCGCTCACCGGCTTCCTCCGCTTCTGGCTCGCCCGCCAGTCCTTCGACCTGGACCGGCTGGGGGAGCGGCTCACCGCACCGGCACCCGTACCCGAAGGAGAACCGCGCAATGGGCTCCCCCGCACCGACCCCGCGCCCAGGTGACCAGCTCGCCTCCGCCACCTCCACCACCCGCGTGATCGTCATCCGGGCCCCGCAGGACGCGGCGAGCCCCATCGAGTGCGGCGGCACGCCCATGGTCCCTGCCCAGGACGCCCCCGCCGCCCAGCCGTCCGGCGAGGCACCCGACACCCTCATCGGCAAGCGCTACGTCGACCCCGCCGACACGCTCGAACTCCTCTGCACCGCCTCCGGCGCCGGACAACTCACGTACGGAGGAAAGCCCCTGACGGTCAAACCGCCCAAGGCCCTGCCCGCCTCGGACTGATCCGACCCGAGCTCCAAGGAGTCCCATGGACCGCGATGACATGATCCTCATCAGCGTCGACGACCACATCATCGAACCGCCCGACCTGTTCGCGAACCACCTGCCGGCCCGCTACAAGAAGGACGCCCCGCGCCTGGTCCACCGCGAGGACGGCAGCGACGTATGGCAGTTCCGGGACAACTCCGTCGGCAACGCCGCGCTCAACGCGGTCGCCGGACGGCCCAAAGAGGAGTACGGCATGGAGCCGCAGGGCCTGGACGAGATCAGGCCCGGCTGCTACGACGTCGACGAACGCGTCGCCGACATGAACGCCGGCGGTGTCCTCGCCCAGATGAACTTCCCCTCCTTCCCCGGCTTCTCCGCCCGCCTGTTCGCCACCGAGGACTCCGACTTCTCCCTCGCCCTGGTCCGCGCCTACAACGACTGGCACATCGACGAGTGGTGCGCCGCCCACCCCGGTCGCTTCATCCCGATGGCCCTCCCCGCCATCTGGGACGCCGAGCTTTGTGCCCAGGAGATACGGCGGGTCGCCGAGAAGGGCTGCCACGCGCTCACCTTCCCGGAGAACCCCGTCCCGCTCGGCTACCCGAGCTTCCACTCCGAGTACTGGGACCCGGTATGGCGGGCGCTGACCGACTGCGGCACGGTCATGAACCTGCACATCGGCTCCTCCGGCCGCCTCGCCATCACCGCGCCCGATGCCCCGCCCGACGTGATGATCACCCTTCAGCCCATCAACCTCGTCCAGGCGGCGGCCGACCTGATGTGGTCCCGGGTCCTGAAGGAGTACCCGAACCTCAAGATCGCGCTGTCGGAGGGCGGCACCGGGTGGATCCCCTACTTCCTGGACCGCCTGGACCGCACCTACGAGATGCACGCCACCTGGACGCTCCAGGACTTCGGTGGCAAGGTGCCCTCGGAGATCTTCCGTGAGCACTTCCTGACCTGCTTCATCAGCGACCCGATCGGGGTGAGGCTGCGCAACGACATCGGGATCGACAACATCTGCTGGGAGGCCGACTACCCGCACAGCGACTCGATGTGGCCCAACGCCCCCGAGGAACTCCATGAGGTGCTGACCGCGAACTCCGTGCCCGACGACGAGATCAACAAGATGACGCACGAGAACGCGATGCGCTGGTACTCCTTCGACCCGTTCGCCCACATCCCCCGCGAACAGGCCACCGTGGGCGCCCTGCGCAAGGCCGCAGGCCAGCACGACGTGTCCGTCAAGTCTCGCAGCCACCAGATCATCGCCCCCGCCGAGAAGCTCGCTGTGTACCGCAAGAAGGCAGAGGCGGCGCTTGCCGCGGCACAGCGGGGCGGAGAGGGGCAGCCGTAACGGCCGACGGACGGGCACGTGTGCCGCGACCTGTCGACGCTCGCAGCAGGCCCGCCCGTGCCGGGAGCGGGCGGCGCACCTCAGCCTTGCGGCTCTCCGGCACGAACCAGGCCGGTCTCGTAGGCGATGACGACGAGCTGGGCGCGGTCGCGGGCGCCCGGTTTGGCCATGGCCCGGTTCGCGTGCGTCTTGACGGTGACCGGGGTGACGAAGAGGCGTTCGGCGATCTCGTCGTTGGACAGGCTGGTGGCCACCAGGCTCATCACCTCGCGTTCCCTGGGAGTCGGCGTGGCCGGCCTGCGAGGGTCGACGAGGCCGCTGGGGGAGGGCTGGGCGAGGACGCGGGCGATGAGGCCCTTGGTGGCCGCGGGGGAGAGCAACGCCTCGTCTGCGGCCACGAGGCGGATGGCATCGAGCAGCTGAGCCGGTTCGACTCCCTTGCCCAGGAAGCCACTCGCACCGGCCCGGAGCGCCTCGATGACGAACTCGTCCTGACCGATCAGCCGGGTGGCCTCGATGCCGTCGATCTCGGGCATCCGGATGTCCATCACGACGACGTCGGCGCGCTCGGACCGGGCCAGCTCAGCTGCCTCCCGGCCGTTGGAGGCCTCCGCGACGACCTCCATGTCCGGTTGCACGTCGACGAGCAGCCGGAAGGTGCCGCACAGCAGGGCCTGGTCGTCGGCGAGCAGGACGCGAATCGTCATTGACGGCTTTTCCTCACGGGCGTGTCAGACGGTGGTGGGGGCGAGTGAGACCGGCAGGTCGGCGACGACCTGGAAGCCCCCTTCGGGGCGCGGGCCGACAGAGGCGGTACCGCCGATGGCGGCGGCCCGCTCGTGCATGCCGATCAGCCCGTGGCCCGTGCCCGCGCCTTTGGCCGCGCCGGGACGTCCGTCGTCCGTCACGGTGACCCGAAGGCCGTGCGCACCGTAGTCCAGGACCACGGCGGCCCGGGTCGCGGACGCGTGCTTGTGGGTATTGGTGAGGGCTTCCTGGATGATGCGGTAGGCGGTCAGCTCGGTGGCGGGCGCCAGCGGCGAGGGAGTGCCGGTGCGGGCCACGCGCACGGACAGCCCGCTCGCGCGGAACCCGCCGACGAGGGTATTGCGGTCCCGGCGGAGCCGGGTGGGTACCCGGGCCCCTGGCCGGAGCTGCTCCGCCCGATGCCGAGCGTCCCGTTCGAGGGCGTGCGCAGTTACCTGGACGTGCCGTACGCGGTGTCACCCGGCTTCCGGCCCCTCGTACTCGACCTGCACCTGCCCGACGACGGCAGGAGCGTCGCGCGCCCGGTGGTGGTGTACGCCCACGGCGGCGGGTTCTTCACGGGGACCAAGGCGATGGGCCCGTGGCGGTTCCTGCTGGACGCGGGCTATGCCGTCGCGTCCGTCGCCTACCGGCTCTCCGGGGAGTGCCGCTTCCCCGGCCCCGTGCACGATGTGGCCGCCGCCGTCCGCTGGGTCCGTGCGAACGCCGGCACATACGGGCTGGACGCGGACCGTGTCGTCGGATTCGGTTCCAGCGCGGGCGGCTATCTCGTCGGCGCCGTCGGGCTGGGAGCCGACGATGCGTGGCTCGTGGGGCGGCTCGGGCCACACGCGGAAACCTCATGCGCGCTGGCGGCGGTGATCGACCACTGCGCGCCCAACGACTATCTGCGGCTGGATGACGACGCGCCCGACGACGTCATCGAGGTGTCGAATGCCCCGGGCTCGTCAGCCGCGCGCTTTCTCGGCTTCGCACCCCTCGACCGCCCGGGCGAGACCGACCGCGCCCGACTGCCCCGGTACGCCCGCCCGGACAGCCCTCCGTTCCTCATCGCACACGGGGACGCCGACCGGAGGGTGGGCATCGCACAGAGCCGCCGGCTGCACCGTGCGTTGCGGGAGCAGGGCGCGCAGGCCGACCTGGTCGTCCTTCCCGGTGCCGGTCACGTCGACCCGGCCTTCGACGCGGCGCCGCTTCACGAGGCCACGCTCGACTTTCTGAGCAGGGCACTCGCCGCCGTCTGAGCAGGGCGCTCGATCGCGGAACGGCCGCCCCCCGACCATCCACGAATGTCCCCTCGGCGGTCGGCAGCCCACCGAGGGGTGAGACAGGAGATGCATATGCGCCTCGCGAACCTTGACGGACGGCTGGTCCTGGCCGTCGACGGCACGGCCCACGACGTCGAGAAGGCCAGCGCCGGCCGGTTCGGCCCGTCGCCCCAGAGCGTCTACGAACAGTGGGACGAGTTCCGGCGATGGGCGGCCACCGCACCGCTCGAGGACGCCGTGCCGTTCGAACCGGAGCGGCTGCGGTCGCCCGTGCCGGCGCCCGGGCAGATCATCGCCGTAGGTCTCAACTACCACGAGCACGTGGACGAGGCGGGCGTCACCGCGCCCGAGGGGCTGCCGCCGGTGTTCACCAAGTTCCCCTCGTCGATCACCGGCCCCTACAGCAGCGTGGAGCTGCCCGACGGGAACGTGGACTGGGAGGCGGAACTCGCGGTCGTCATCGGCAGAACCGCCTTCCGCATCGGCGAGGACCAGGCCTGGGACCACGTCGCCGGACTGACCGTCGCCCAGGATCTGTCCGAACGGATCCTGCAGATGTCCGGTCCCGCTCCCCAGTTCGGCCTCGGCAAGTCCTACCCGGGGTTCTCCCCGCTGGGCCCCTGGGTGGTCACCCTGGACGAGTTCGACGACGTCAACGACCTCACGCTCACCTGCACGGTCAACGACGAGGTCGTGCAGCGGGCCAGCACCCGGGAGCTGATCTTCCCGATCCCGACGCTGATCGCGCGGCTGTCCGCGGTCATCCCCCTCAACGCGGGCGACGTCATCCTCACCGGCACACCCGGCGGCGTGGGTCTGTGCCGCACGCCGCCGCGGTTCCTCGCGGCCGGGGACACGGTCGTCACCACCATCGAAGGCATCGGCCGGATCCGGCAGCGGATGGTCGCCGCACCCGGAAAGGAAGCAGCATGACAACAGCAGACCTTGTCCGATGGGGCCTCGCCGGGGCGACGTTCGCCGCCTCGGTCGCCACCGTCCGGGACTACGAGCGCTGGCGCGCCCTGGGCCAAGGAGGCATCCCCCACGGCGCCAAGGGCTGGCTGCAGGTCACCTACCTGCGGACCAGAATGCGGGAGACGAAGGACCCCGGTGTCCACCTCCCCTTCATCGGAGAGGCCGGAGACGGGCGATGGCTGACGCAGCTCCCCCACCGTGACGGCGAACGGCCCCGCATCGGCCGCTACCCCGTGCCGCACCGGCAGGTCGACCAGCCCGGCTCGCTGCGCGCCCGGGTCGCCGTACTCGACCGCTTCGACGCATGCGCCGCCGGATCCCCCGGAGTCCTCGGCTACCGCCTCAGCGCCTTCGAACGGCACAACGACGCGATCACCCTGCTGGATCTGGACAAGGCACCGGCTGCCACACGAATGGCCAAGGGAGAGGTGGCCCACATCCATCCGGGAGACGGCTCGATGCACATGATCCTCAGCCCGTCGGACGCCGTCACCGCGCTGGAGGCAGGGTGGGCCGAGCGGCACCCACTGGCCGGGATGTACGGCGAGCCCCTGACATATCTGATGGTCTACTCGCCGCGCAGCCCGGGGGAGGCCGACGTCGTCGGACAGCTCCTAGACGCGGCCGTCGGCTATGCCACCGGCGCGAAAATCACCGCGCACTAGGCGCGTATCTGGTTTCGATCAATTTGGCGGATCCGGCCCGCGCGGCGGGGCGGATCCGGTCGATCGTCGTGTATGGCGCGTGCACAACTGACGGATAGCGAGTGGACGTTGATCGAGCAGCACCTGCCGGTCGGCGAGCGCGGTCCGTGCCCGGAGCGGCTGCGGCAGCAGTTCGAGGGAGTGATCTGGCGGTTCAGGACGGGTGCGCCGTGGCGTGAGGTGCCGAGTGAGTTCGGCGCCTGGACGACCGTGTCCAACCGGTTCCGGCAGTGGCGGGACGCTGGTGTCTTCGAGGCGCTTCTGGAGAAGATGATCGCGGAGGCCGCGAAGCGGGGTGAGGTGGACTTGTCCCTGGTCAGCGTGGATTCCACCACCGCCCGGGCCCATCACGACGCTGTTGATCCTGAGCGGGAGGAACGGCGACGTATCCGGCGTCGACGCAAGGCCCGCCTGAAAGCGGCCCTGCTCGGACGCTCGCGGGGCGGGCAGACCAGCAAGATCCACGTCGCCGCCGACCGCAAGTGCCACCCACTGGCCTTCGTCCCTGACCGCCGGCCAGCCCGCAGTTCATCCCGGTACTCAAGAAAGTCCGGGTGCGCGGATCTGTCGGCCGCCCCCGGACGGACCATGCCGCCAACCGCAAGAAGAAGGGCAGTCGGGGCGGCCGGCCCGTCAGCCACGACACCGAGCTCTACAAGGAACGGAACACCGTCGAGCGCCTGATCAACAAGCTCAAGGCATGGAGAGGTGTCGCCACCCGATACGACAAGACCCCAGACAGCCACCTTGCCGGAGTCCATCTGCGTGGCTCGATGATCTGGATCAAGGAACTCGCACAGGGAACGCGCACCTGTCTGCCTACCCTCTCGGTCCTGACTCATGCCGTGACCGCCCGCCGGACCAGATCGAGATGATCGAGCCCCGCCGGCACGGTCGCAACCGGCGCACCGAAGTCGATCAGGCACAACCACTCCCATGGCGCGGATCTTCTCCACGGTCGTGATCGCCTTGTCCGTCGCGCCGAAGAGCCCCAGGCTGCGGAAGTACCGATCGACGCAGGCGTCGATTAACCGCTCTCGCCGCTGCGGTGACAGCCGGGGCTCCTTGTCCCGCGACGCGGTGTTCCCGGTGCCGAACAGACCGAGAGATCCGGCGACGTACGCGCGCATTGGCCCCCGGGCCTCCTCCAGCACGCCGTCGTCCGGAAGGCCTCGCGGTAGACGGCGATGTTCTCGGCCAGCACATCCACTCCCTGCTTGACCAGATGGGTCAGCACCCCGGCCCCCATCTCGCCCGCCAACCGGAAGGTGTCGGTGGAGCCGGCGCTCGTCAGCCACATGGGCGGTTCCCGCTGCACCGGAGGGGGATACACCCGTACCGGAATTTCCTTGCCCAGACCGTTCACGCGCGTCACCGGTTCCCCGCGCCACAGCTGTCGGACGGTCTTCATGGCCGCGATGACGTCTTCCTGCCGGGAGTTGTATCCCGGCGGGTTGAGAACGAAGTCGTGGGGATGCCACCCGGAGGCGAACGACACGGCCGCACGGCCACCCGAGATGTTGTCCACCACGGACCACTCCTCGGCGATGCGCAGCGGATCCTGGAGGGGCGCGACCACGCTGCCCGCCCTGATCCCTACCCGTTCGGTGACGGCTGCGACGGCGGCCCCGGCCACGGACGGGTTCGGGTATGGAGCCGTATGTCGCGGCCACGGTCATGGTGGGTGCGAGTTCAGGTGGCGAACCTCGTAGTGGGCTCGGGGCGGTAGCGGGTCAGGGCTGGGGCAGTCGTCGTCGTTGGACGGAGGGAGCAGGCGCACCTGGCAGGGCAGAAGACCTGCCGGTGACATGCGGGGCCTTGCATGCCTGTCGGCCGACAGAGGCTGTCCCGCAACTTCATGGTACGTACGCAATCTGGCGCCGGTTGGCTCGCTCTCAGGCCGCAGCGCCGAATCGCCCAGGACACACACGGCCGGGACCGAGTGTGTCCTGGGAGTGCTCGCATGGACCTCGGGAGGCGCAGATGGCGACGGATGCCACCCCTCGTGCTCATGCCCGAGATGCCGTCAGGCCGTCCAGGATCAGGTCCAGCTTCGCCCGCAGGGCCGGGGCGAGAGGGAAAGGCTTGTCGGTGTGCTGGCCTGCCTGGAGCCAGCGGTGGAGGGTGTCGATGTAGCAGGCGCTGAGGGCTTCCGCGACGGTCTCGGGGGAGGGGGAGGGGCGGAAGTCGCCGGTCTCCTGGCCGAGACGGACGCTGTCGCGGAAGGTGTCGAAGACCGGGAACGGGCTCTCGAAGGTCCCTAGTTCGCTCAGCCACCCCAGCGAGATGACGCGGGCCATCCTGGGGTCCTGCTCGTTGGCCTCGGCCAGGGCGTCCATCTGGAGTTCGAGCTGACGGCGGGCGGGGGCCTGGCGCACGTCCTCCTGTGCCAGCCGGGCGACCACGAGTTCGCGGCGCTCGGCCGACCAGCCGTCGAGCATGTCCCGCTTGCGGGGGAAGTGGTTGAAGACCGTGCGCCGGGCCAGGTCAGCCCGTTCGGCGATCTGGTCGATGGTCGTCGCGGCGTACCCCTGCTCGGCGAAGAGCTCGAGGGCCGCGTCCAGGATCGCCGCGCGGATCCTCTGGCGTTGCCGCTCCCTGCGGCCGAGCGGTTGCCCGGCCGGGCCGGCGCCGGCCGCGGAGGTCGCGGGTGATCGGGTCACGGATGTCTCCTCGTTTCGATCCGGCTGCCGGGGGCTCGGGTGCGGTTGAGTCCATTCTATTCATGCATCTTGATGCATGCGTGCATTATGGTGCATGATGCTCCCGGTGAGGCTGTACTCGGCGGCCCCGCCTTCTCACGCACCCGGAGGCCGCATGCCGTACACCTTCCCTGTCGATCCCGCCGAGCTCATCGAGGAGCGCACGCCGCAATGGACACTGTTCGGCACCGATCCCGCAGTTCTTGACGAGATGTCCCGCCGCATCCGCGATCTGTGGGCCGACGGTCCCGGGGGCTGGGCGCACGAGTGGTCCCTCCTCGCGGAGCGGGCCGAGAAGGACGGGGATCCCCTCCTGGCCAGCCGTCTGTACGGGATCGCCAAGTTCCCCGTCCTCGGCAACGCCGCCCACGCCCGTGCCTACGACCACCAACTGCGCACCTTCCTGCAGGCCTCGCCCGGCTTCGAGGTGCCCTTTGAGCGACACGTGATCGGCGTGCACTTCCGCGGACAGGTGGTCGAGGTCCCCATCCATCTCTACCTCCCCGGGAACCTGCCGTCGGACGCCCCCGTCGTCCTGGTCTTCAGCGGCGTCGACACCTGGAAGACCGAGGTGCATCCCACCGCTGTCGCGACGGCTCGGATGATCGGCGCGCGGGTGGTCACCTTCGACATGGCCGGCACTGGCGAGTCGCCGGTGCCCAATGGTCCCGACGGTGAGCGGTACATCGCCGGGATCATCGACTGGATGCGGCGCCGCTTCCCCGAGGCACGCCGGGTTGGCGCCACCGGCTTCAGCTTCGGCGGGCACTGGACGATCAAGCTGGCCCTGCTCGGGATGGTCGACGCCGCGGTGAGCGTCGGCGGGCTCATCGACACCGCCTTCAGCCCCGAGGCCGTCGCCCGGCTCCGGTTCGGCATGCCCGGCATCTTCGGCAACTCCCTGCGGCTGGACGCCGAGCCGAGCTCCGCCGAACTCCAGGCCGCCATGAGCGAGTTCTCGCTGCGCGCCCAGGGGCTGCTGGACGACTGGGGCAGCGATCCGGTGCCGCTGCTGTACGTCAACGGAGCCGAGGACCAGCACGTCCCGGCCGAAGACTCCGAGGCGCTGGAAACCCGTCCGAACACCATTGTGCGGCTGGTGCCGAACGCCACGCACTGCGCCCTGCAGAAGGCGCGGGAGATCCTCCCCTGGAGCCTGCAGTGGCTCCGCGACCAACTGGCCTGACCCCGGCCGCCACCAGGAATCCCCCTGACACGAGGACCAGCCATGCCCGAACAGCACTACCCCTTCGCGGTGTCCGCCTCCGTGCCCAAGCCCCGCAGCCGGTCAGGCGAGCAGGACGCGCGCCTGGTGGAGGTCGTGCCCGGCGTGCACGCCTGGCTCCAGCCCGACGGCACCTGGTGGCTGAACAACGCCGGTGCCGTCCTGGGCGAGGACGGCGCCGTGCTCATCGACACCTGCGCGACCGCGCAGCGCACCCGAGCCTTTCTCGCGGCCGTCGCCGAGGCCTCGGCCGACGCGCCGCTCATGGCCGCCGTCACCACCCACGCGCACGGCGACCACAGTCACGGCAACGCCCTGCTGCCCCCGCACGTGCCCATCCTGGCCCACTCGGAGACCCGCGAGTCGATCCTCGCGGACACCGTGCTGACCTCCCTGCCGCCGATCTGGGCGCCCGCACCGGACTGGGGCATCGCCCGCCACCGACCGCCCAACGTGACCGTCGACCGTGAAACGACCCTGCACACCGGTAGCCGGTGGATCGAGGTCCACCACCCCGGACACACCGCCCACACTCCCGGCGACCTGATCGCCTGGCTCCCCGACGAGCGTGTGCTGTTCGCCGGCGATCTGCTCTTCCACCACGTCACCCCGATGGTGCTCACCGGGTCGCTGGAGGGCGCCCTGCGCTCGCTGGACTGGCTCGCGGCGTTCGGGGCCGAGACCATCGTCCCCGGCCACGGGCCCCTCATCACCCGGGAGGAGACCGACACCGTCCTGGACGCCCACGCCCGCTACTACCGCGCCGTCCAGCGCATCGCCCGCGACGGCCGCGCCCGCGGCCTGACACCCCTTCAGGCCGCCCGCGACTGTGACCTCGGCGAGTTCGCCGACTGGCCCGATCAGGAACGCATCGTGCTCAACCTGCACAGCGCCTACGCCGACGCGGACGCCAACACGGTCGATGTCATTGCCGCGTTCACCGACGCCGTCACGTTCCACGGCGGCCCCCTGCACTGCGCACTCTGACCTCCGCGCCCCCACCACTACGGGAGCCCCTCATGCGCTTCGTCACCTACACCCACCCCGACGACGGGGAACGCGTCGGCGTCCTCGACGGGGATGTCATCCACGCCCTCGAACCTGGCCTGCGCCTGCTCGACCTGCTCGGCGACGACGGCGAACGCCTCGACGCCGCCGGCCGACGCGCCCTGAGCGACCCCCGCCAGGTCCGCAAGAAAGAGGAGGCCACCCTGCTGGCCCCCCTACCGCAGCCGCCCACCGTCCGCGACTTCATGGTCTTCGAGCAGCACGTCGAGGGCGTCGCCAAGCTCGCCGATCCGCAGGCCACCATCCCTCCGCGCTGGTACGAGGCGCCCGCCTTCTACTTCACCAACCCCTACGCGATCATCGGCCCCGACGAGCCGGTCCCCATCGCCCCGGGCAGCGGCGCCTTCGACCTCGAACTGGAAGTGGCCGCCGTCATCGGCCGCCCCGGCACCGACCTCACGCCCGAGCAGGCCGAATCCCACATCGCCGGATACACGATCCTGATCGACTGGTCCGCACGCGACATCCAGTTCGCCGAGATGCAGGTGCCCCTCGGCCCCGTCAAGGGCAAGGACACCGCCACGACGCTCGGCCCCGCCCTGGTCACCCCGGACGAACTCGCCTCCGCCCGCCGTGGCAAGTCCTTCGACCTGGCCATGACCGCCTCCGTCAACGGCACCCTGATCGGGCGGGACAGCCTCGCCTCCATGGCCTTCTCCTTCGCCGAGATGGCCGCGTACGCCTCCCGCGGCACCTGGGTCAAACCCGGCGACGTTCTCGGCTCCGGCACCTGCGGCGGCGGCTGCCTCGCCGAACTCTGGGGCCGCTACGGCCGTGATGCCCACCCCCCGCTGGCCTCCGGCGACACCGTCACTGTCAGCGTGGAACGCCTGGGCGCCATCACCGCACAGATCGCCTGATGGCGTCACCGAGTCCGTCGGCGAGGCGGCCCCAGGCGGCCCTCTCGTGCAGATCTCCCCCCGGGCGGTGTGCAGGTCTACCGGCCATCGTGCGGGAGACGGCGCCGACATGCGCGCGGTGACCCGGACAGCGGACCTCGCCCGTATCTGGACCGAGTCTCCGCGCCGACCAGGTGAACGACGTCCTGGACCTGCGCCCCAACATCTGAGCCTCGATCCGTGCTCACCTGCATCGCGATCCGGCGCCGCTGCGGCCTGGCCGGAGGAGAGAACTCTGCCATCTGGAGCACTGATGTCCAACCTGACCTCCGCCTCACCCTCACCCGCCTTGCGCCGGCCCGGCACTCCTGTCGTCATCGGCGGCCTGCTCGCCGCCGCAGCAGCATCCTCGATCGTCGAGGCGGACATCGCCGCCCTCGCTCGCGCCGCCGGTGCCTCCGATGACTTCCAGCCGCTCCAGGCATCCGCGTTCGTCTTCTTCACTGTGGTGGGCCTGGTCATCGGCGCCATCGGCTGGAGCATCGTCCGGCGAAGTTCGAAGGACCCTGAGTCGCTGCTGCGCAAGCTCCTCCCGGCCGTGGTCGTTGTCTCCTTCATCCCCGACCTCGCCATGCTCGTCAGCGACTACACACCGCACGCCGACGCGGTGGGTGTGATAGCGCTGCTCGTCATGCACGTCGTGGTGGCAGTTGCCGCGGTCTTCACCTTCCACAAGATCCTGCCCTTGGACGTCGCCAGTAAGTAGTCGCCGCCGCACCGATCCGCCGACTTCGTGCGCTGTCCCGATGCCGCCCCACCTGGCGGCATCGGGGCCTGGATCGGCGTGGGCACCATACGGACCGCCCGCAGCGGCATGGGGGATGTCCTCTCTCTGCCTTCTTCGGGTGGGTCGGTGGGCCTGTCGTGGTCGTGATCTTCACTTCCGGGCGGTGGTGACGGCCTGTCGCGGCGTTGTGTGCAGGCGACGCGCCCGGCGTCGTCAACGGTGGAGATGGGCGGTGAGCAGGCTGGGGCCAAGACGATCGGCCAGGCTCCACCCTGGTCGGTGCAGGGAGCCGAGCAGTTCGGCGAGGCCGGGGCGGCAGCCGCCGGCGTTGAGCGGGATGGTGCCGGGCGTGGGGAAGAGCGCGCCCGGTTGGCAGTTCAGGGCGTGGTGAGGCCGCGTACAAGGGCGCCAAGTCCTGCGCGCCACAGTCGTTCGCCGTCGTCGGCGGGGATGGCCGACGTGCCACCGAGTTCGAGTCCGGCAAGGCCGTCGCAGAGCGCGCGGAAATGCACGGTCGCCTCGTCGGCGCCGGTGGTGCCCAGCAGTCCCGCGGCTGCGAGCCGCGCCATCTTCGCCTTGAGAACGTCCAGGGCCCGGGCGGATGCGGAGCGGACCATGAGCTGGCTCCGCATGAAGGGGTCCGCCGTGTTCCGGAAGACGATGCGGAAGAGGGAGGGGTGTTCGAGGGCGAACCGGCGGATCACCAGGCCGGCCTCGATGAGGTCGTCGTCGGGCGCCGACGTTTCGGGCAGTTGCTCCATCCCCGTGCGCAGCAGGTCGAAGGCGTGGGCGGCCAGCGCGGCGACGAGGCCCTGCTTGGAGCCGAACAGGCTGTAGACGGCGCGGGTGGTCGTGCCGACATCCGATGCCACCCCGCGGATGGAGATGGCCTCCGGCCCGTCCCGCTGGATGGCGCGCTCCGCCGCCTCAAGGAGGGCTCGGGCGGTGTGTTCGTCGTGCTCTCGTGGACGCCCCATGTTTGACAGCCTAACGCAACACTGTTACGTTACAAGGTATCGATACGCTGTATCGAAACTTCCGTGCAGCCTTTGAGGCTTCGCATACCAGAGGCGGGCGCGCCCCGTCACGCACGAGAACGGAATCCGAAGTGACACTCTCCACGGTTGACGCGAAGCCCGCCCTGATCGTGGTCGACCTGCAGAAGGGCATCCTCGCCATGCCGGGCGGGGACACCGACGGCCTGAAGCAGGTCATCCAGCACGCCGCCGATCTGGCCGCCGCCTTCCGCTCCCGCGGTCTGCCGGTCGCGCTGGTCAGCATCTTGGGCGATGCCCCCGGACGCACCGAGGTGAACGGGCCTGCGGACTTCATCCCACAGCCGGACTTTGCCGACCCCGTCGACGAACTCGCCCCACAGCTCGGTGACATCCGCGTCATCAGGCAGCGGTGGAGCGCCTTCGGCGGCACCACCCTCCACGACGACCTGCAAAAGGCCGGCGTCACCCAGGTCGTACTGGCGGGCGTCGCCACCAGCATCGGCGTGGAATCCTCCGCCCGGGTCGCACACGAACACGGCTACCACGTCGTCCTCGCCACCGACGCAATGACCGACATGAACCCCGACGCCCACCACAACAGCATCCACAACATCTTCCCCCGCCTCGGCGAGACCGCCACCACCACCCAAATCCTCGACAAGCTCCAGCGCACCCGCTGACACAGCCCCCCCAGTGGCCAACAGTCGCTGAACAGTCCAGGGCGCCGGGTTCGCCGGTGTCGGACCGCCAGTCGGTGGAGCGTCGGTATCGGAAAGGCGGCCGGCATGGACATCGACCGCCTTCGGCCGGCTCTGGGGTGCCGGCGGTGACAGCGTCCTCACCGGTTTCCGGGTGTATGACACGGAGTCCGGCGCGTTGCCGGCCGACGTCACCGTCCCTGATGCCGCGTTCCTCAACGACGTGACCGTGACCCGCGACGCGGCCTGGTTCACCGTCAGCCGCGTCCCGGCCCTCATCCGGGTGCCGATAGGGCCCGACGGCAGTATCGGTGCGCCCGAGAAGGCCGCGCTGGGCGGCGACTGGGCTCAGACCAGTGCCGGTATCAACGCCAACGGCATCGAGGTCACGCCGACGGCAGGCACCTGATCGTGGCCCAGTCCCTGACCGCCGAGGGGGTTCGGCCCTTTACCTCGTGCCGACCGACACCGCCGGGACGGCCGACGCCCGGCGGATCACCCCTCCACGGCACCTGGGACGGGGCTGACGGTGTTGTGCTGATCGGGCGGATCCTGTAGGCGGTCAACCCCAAGGGCATGGCCAAGATCGAGCTTCTTCGCGGTCGATGACCGACAGGGGCCAAGGCGTTCGGCTGCCGCCTCTACGTGGTCGACGCCCCGGCCGCCCATCAGGAGCAACGGCTGCAGCGGTCCGCGGCTCGCGCGCCGACTGTACGGCAATGAGGTGCTGACCTCGCACAGCACCGGATGCAGGACGACAGAGGAGGCACGACCCCTGTGAAGAGAGAGATCTACGACACCGACGAACAGGACTTCCGGGTCATGGTCCGGGCGTTCGTCGCCAAGGAGGTCACCCCCCACCTTGCCTCCTGGGAGGCGGCCGGCCGGGTCGACCGTGCGCTGTATCGGGCCGCGGGCGCCGTGGGACTGCTCGGGCTGGGTGTGGAGGAAGAGTACGGCGGCAGCGGCGTGGACGACTTCCGTTACAACGCGGCGAACTCGTCGATGTTGGCCCGGGTGCCGGGGCCCGCCGACTTCGAGGCGATGGAGACGACGATCTCCGCGTACGGGACGGGCGTGGTGCGGGCGACGGCGTGCACGATCGGGATGGTGGCCTGGCCGCCGCAGGTGACCATGTTGACGTCGGCGGCGTCGAGGTTGACCGCCGGCACGACGAACGGCCCGATCGCGACCGGAGTCAGGTCGATCAGCCGCTTGCCGCACGGCTCCAGCCTGGCCGCGTTGGCCAGGTGCGCCTTGGCGGACGTGGCGTCGAAGACGAGGTCGATGTCCTCGAGCCGTCCATGGCGATGAGACCGTCCACGCCCTGGTGGGTCGTCGGCACCTTCAGGCGGCGGGCCCGGGCGAGGCCGTCGGAGTCGGGGTTGAAGCCGACCACGGCCGCCATCTCCAGTGTCTCCGAGAGGCGGAGGATTCCCGAGGCGCGCTGCAACTCCGCGGGGTCGCCGCCGAGTTCGGCCACCAGAAGCGGATCGTTCGACAGCGACGTGGCGCGGATCACAAGCATGTCCTGAGAGGGCAAATATTCGTCCCCGATTGTCAAGAGCTGGGCGATCCGTATCAGGCACAGCGAGGCGCTATGGCGGCGGCGAGTCAGCCCCCGCCCCGCCCGCGGATCCCTGCCAGGGCGGTCACCGTGCTCTTCGTGCGTGTGGCGGGGGCGAACATCAACTTCACCGAGGACGGTCGGTTCCACTCGATCCTTGACGCCGCGATACTGCGCAACCTGACCGAGACCCTCGCGGTGGAGCAGGGTCTGGGAACGGTCGACTACATCGGCGGCGGCGTTGCCAGGCTGATGTCCGAGAAGCAGTGACCGCGACGGTGAGCCGCGAAGCGTCACCCCGCCTGCCCACCTGAAGGGATCATGAAATGAGTCTCGCCTCCTCGGTAGCGATCGTCACCGGCGCGGCCAACGGAATCGGCCGCGCGATCACGGAAGAACTCCTCGGTGCCGGTGCCGGTGCCGGCGCGCCCGGCCGGGTCGCCGTGCGGGCGGGCAGCGTCACCTCCGCCGAAGACCTCACCGCCGCGTTCGACCTCGCCGAACGCGAGCTCGGGTCGGTCGACGTGCTTGTCAACAACGCGGGATGCGCCGACCTCTCCCGATCGTCGGCCGCGACGAGAAGGACTGGGCCGACGTCAGGGCAGTCCTGACCACCGGCCCGTTCCTCGGAACCAAGATCCTCGCCCGGCGCACGATCGCCCGAGGCGGGACCGCGTCCGCCATCAACACCTCGTCCGTCAGCCTCGCGATCCCCACCGACGGCCTGGCGCACTACTGCGCGGGCAAGGCCGCGGTCGGTATGTTCATTCAGGTGGCCGCCTCCGAGCTCGGCAGACACGGCATCCGGGTCAACGCCGTCGCCCCCGGCCTCACGCGCACGACACTGACCGAGTCCCACCACATGACCACCGGCGTGTTCGGCGACGCCGTCCTCGAACGCACCCCGCTCGGCCGCATCGGAGAGCCCGGCGACGTCGCCAAGGTCGTCCGGTTCCTCGCAGGCGAAGACGCCGCCTGGATCACTGGCGAGACGATCTGCGTCGACGGCGAAGTCCACGTCAAGGGGCTCCCCGGTTACCGGGACACCCTGCAGCTCGCCCTCGCGCCACAGCGGCCTTGAGGGGGCAGTCCCGTAGAGCCGACCACGGCCCGGGCCGATGCGGTGTCACCGCGCGTCAGCGCCACGGCCCACCCCGCCTTTCGTGATGGTCGGGCCGAACTGGCGGACCTGCGGCAGCGTGGTGACCGCATGGGCCACGACGCGTTCACTGAGGCAGATGTGGCGATGGGGTACGTCTCCCGGGAAACGGACGAAGTCACCGGCCGCAAGGTCCACCGGTTCGGTGAGCGGGCCGGTACGGAGCTTTCCGGTGATCACGTAGATGTGATGCAGGGTGCCGGCGCTGTGCGCGGGGATCGGCTCGGGGTCCCGGTGACCCCGTTCCAGGCGCAGGACGAGGGTGCGGACGTAGCCGGAGCCGTACGTCTCGTCCAGGAGGCGCTCGGTCCAGTTCGCCGCCTCGGACCACTCGCCCTCGCCCTGCCGCTGGACGTAGACCGGAGTGCCCCACTCCGTCAGCAGGCGGCGTGCAGGCACGTCGAGCGCGGTCCCCAGCAGGGACAGGGTCTCCACGGTGGGGTTGCCCACGCCCTGCTCGATCTTGGAGAGCGTCTGCTTCGAGAGGCCGGACCGGCGGGCCAGCTCGCCGAGAGACATCGCCCGCTCCAGCCGGAAGCGGCGCACGTTGCGGGCGACGAGCTCGTTCTCCCGGGCCAGGGTGTCACTTTTAATGTGCATACCGTCATTATTGACGAACACTCGACGGGCTCGCATCCTTGTCACATAAAGCTTGACGGATGGTCTATTGAAAGTGACACCGTCTCTCGGAGTCGAGGTGAACATCCATGACCGCAACTCTTGCCGGCCCCGCGAGGGATGACCGAGCCGCCGTCGACAAGGCCATCAGCCTCCTCGTCGTCCTCGGGGACAGGTCCAGCGGGGAAACCGGCGTCAGCGAACTCGCGCGGCGGGCGCAGATGAGCAAGTCGACCGCGTACCGCGTGCTCGGCATGCTGGAGCGCAACGGCGTGGTGGAGCGCGTCGGGACCGACTACCGGCTCGGTGATCGCCTGCACCATCTGGGGAAGGCCGTCTACGCGCCAGGCTCCGAGAGCGTCCGTGACGTCCTGCTGCCCTACCTGGCCGACCTGTACGAGGCGACCCGGGAGACGGTGCACCTGGCGGTCCTCGACGGCCCGCACGTCGTCTACCTGGCCAAGCTCTACGGCCACCGGCCCGCGCCCGTGCCGTCCAGGATCGACGGTCGGCTCCCGGCCTACGCGACGGCGGTCGGCAAGGTCCTGCTCGCCTACGACTCCCAGGCCGCGGAACGGGCGCTGTCAGAGCCGCTGCGGCCCTTCACTCCGAGCACACTCACTGACCCCGACGCCCTCTCCGCCGAACTGGACGGCATCCGCCGCACCGGTGTCTCCCTCGACAACGAGGAATACCAGCCGGGGCTGGCCTGTGTAGCGGCACCGGTGCTGAACCGCGCAGGCCGGGCGGTCGCGGCCCTTTCGGTCGCCGGCCGGCTCGGCCAGATCGACACGCGCCGGCTGAGCGCGCAGGCACGGCGAGTCGCCGCCGCGGCCTCGCAGGCATGGGCCGCACGGGCGGCGCAGCAGCAGGCCGGCCGACTGCCGCGCCCGTAACCCGTACCAACTCCGCCCCGGGCCCAGCCCTGTAGGACTTCATGCCGGACCCGGACCCGGACCCGTACCGCGTCAGCCCCGGGCCGGACCCAGCAGATCCAGCGCGATGTCGACGATCATGTCCTCCTGGCCGCCGACCAGCCTCCGCCTGCCCACCTCCAGCAGGATGCTGCGCACGTCGATGCCGTACTGCCGGGAGGCCGTCTCCGCGTGCCGCAGGAAGCTGGAGTAGACGCCGGCGAAGCCCAGGGTGAGGGTCTCGCGGTCGACCTGGACCGGGCGGTCCTGGAGCGGTCGTACGAGATCGTCCGCCGCGTCCTGGAGGGCGAAGAGGTCGCAGCCGTGCTTCCACTCGTTGAGGGTGGCGACGGCGACGAACGGTTCGATCGGGCAGTTGCCCGCGCCCGCGCCGTGTCCGGCGAGGGACGCGTCGACCCGGGTGACCCCTTCCTCCACGGCGACGACCGAGTTGGCCACCGCCAGGGAGAGGTTCTGGTGGGCGTGGATGCCGATCTGGGTCTCCGGCCGCAGCACGTCGCGGTAGGCGCGGACGCGTTCACGGACACCGTCCATGGTGAGCCGGCCTCCGGAGTCGGTGACGTACACGCAGTGGGCGCCGTAGGACTCCATCAGCCGTGCCTGCTCGGCCAGTTCGGCGGCCGGGGCCATGTGGCTGAGCATGAGGAAACCGGAGACGTCCATGCCGAGGTCGCGGGCCGTGGCGATGTGCTGGGCGGAGACGTCGGCCTCGGTGCAGTGGGTGGCGATGCGGACCGAGCGGACACCGAGCGCGTAGGCCTGCTTCAGTTCGGCGGTGGTGCCGATGCCGGGGAGCAGGAGCGTGGTGAGCGTGGCCCGTTCGAGGACCGAGGCGGCTGCTTCGATCCATTCCCAGTCCGAGTGGCTGCCGGGGCCGTAGTTGAGGGAGCCGCCGGCCAGACCGTCGCCGTGGGCGACCTCGATGGCGTCCACGCCGGCCGCGTCCAGGGCGGCGACGATGCGCTGGACGTCGGCGGGGGCGATGCGGTGCCGTACGGCGTGCATGCCGTCGCGCAGGGTGACGTCCTGGATGTAGAGGCTGGTGCTGGTCACGAGGAGGCCCCCTGTCGGGCGTGCTGGGCGATGCGCTCGGCGGTGCGCAGCGCGGCCGAGGTCATGATGTCGAGGTTGCCCGCGTAGGCGGGGAGGTAGTGGGCGGCGCCCTCCACTTCCAGGAACACCGACACGTGCGTCGTCACCTTCGGTGCGTCGGCGGGCAGCAGGGTGTGGACCGGTTCGTCGGCCGGTACGGAGGTGAACTGGACGTCCTGCTTGAGCCGGTAGCCGGGGACGTACTTGGCGACCTCGGCCACCATGTCCGCGACGGAGGCACGGATCGCTTCGTGGTCGGCGTCACCGATCAGGCAGAACACCGTGTCCCGCATGATCAGCGGGGGCTCGGCGGGGTTGAGGACGATGATCGCCTTGCCGCGCGTCGCGCCGCCGACGGTCCGGATCGCCGCGGCGGTGGTCTCGGTGAACTCGTCGATGTTGGCGCGGGTACCGGGCCCGGCCGACTTCGAGGCGATGGACGCGACGATCTCCGCGTACGGGACGGGCGTGGTGCGGGCGACGGCGTGGACGATCGGGATGGTGGCCTGGCCGCCGCAGGTGACCATGTTGACGTCGGCGGCGTGCAGGTTGTCGTCGAGGTTGACCGGCGGCACGACGAACGGACCGATCGCCGCGGGGGTGAGGTCGACGAGCCGCTTGCCGAAAGGGGCGAGCCGGTCCGCGTTGGCGACGTGGGCCTTGGCCGAGGTGGCGTCGAAGACGATGTCGATCTCGTCGAAACCGCCCATGCGGATCAGGCCGTCGACGCCCTCATGGGTCGTGGGCACCTTCAGGCGGCGGGCCCGGGCGAGCCCGTCGGAGGCCGGGTCGATGCCGGCCATCGCCGCCATCTCCAGGGTCTCCGAGAGACGGAGCACCTTGATCATCAGGTCGGTGCCGATGTTGCCGGAACCGATCACGGCCACTTTCGTCTTCTGCACCGGGGTCATGACGGCTCCTTGTCGGTGAACGCGGCAGTGACCGTACCCAGCGTGGAGATCTCCGCGAGGACGGTGACACCGGGGGAGACGCCGGCCATGGGGCCGAGCGCGCCAGACAGGACGACCTGACCGGCGCGCAGCGGATCGCCGTACTCGCGTGCCGTACGGGCCAGCCACAGCAGGGCGTTGAGGGGGTCGCCGAGGCACGCGGCGCCCGTGCCCTCGGAGACGAGGACATCGTCCACGTACATCCGCATGGTCGCCTCGCGCGGCTCGAACGCCTTGAGCGGGAGACGGGACTCGCCGAGGACGTACAGGCCACTGGAGGCGTTGTCGGCGACGGTGTCGGTGATGGTGATGTCCCAGTCGGCGACGCGGCTGTCCACGATCTCCAGGGCGGGCATCGCGTAGGCGACCGCGGCGCGGACGGCGGCCAGGTCGAGATCGTCGCCGTCCAGGTCGGTGGCGAGGAGGAAGGCGATCTCCGCCTCGACCTTCGGCTGCAGCAGCCGTGTAGTGGGCACTTCGTCGAGGGCGGAGACGTCCATGTCGGCGAACAGGACGCCGAAGTCCGGCTGGTCCACGCCGAGTTGCTTCTGCACGGCGGGTGAGGTGAGACCGATCTTGCGGCCCGTGACGACGTCCGTCCGCCGGGCGTTGAGGCAGCGCTGGACCTCGTACGCGCTGCGGATGTCGGTGGTGCCCAGCAGGTCACGGACCGGGGAGCACGGTTCGCGCTTGACGGCGGCCGTCGTCAGTCTGTCCGCCGCTTCGGCAATCGCCTGTTCGCGCTCGGTGGTCATCGGTTCGTCTCCTGTTCCGCGGTCGCCACGGCGAAGCCGGCGATCCATTCGGGGATCGGCTCGTAGAAGCGGGAGGTCATGCGGTACGGGCCGGTGGCCGCGAGGGATGCGAAGGCCGCGATCCAGGTGCGGACCTCGTGGGCCGAGCCGCCGCCTTCGGAACCCATCCACTCCACGCTCCAGCTGTCGACGTCCGCGAGGCGGCCGCTCTCCAGGGTGTCCAGGACGAGGTTGTCCCAGTCGGGGTTGATGGGGATCATGCGGGTCGAGCCGGCGGCGTAGTCGCGGCCCGCCTGGACCACGCGCTCCTCGCCCCGGGCGCGCTGTTCGGGAGTGGGCGGGTGGCCCTCGATGAGGGCGTCGGCGACCCGGGGCGGGGCGCCGTCGAGGACCGGGACGGGCGGGTCGTGGGAGAGCCCGCCGGAGCCGAGGAACAGCACCCGGCGGTCCAGCGCGGAGGCCGCCTCGCCGATCGCGGTCCCGAGTGCCCGGATGCGGCCGACCGGGCCGAGTGGGGTGGCCACGCCGTTCACGAACACCGGCACGACCGGCACCTTGTCGATGCCGCCGAAGAGGACCTCCAGCGGTTGGACGAAGCCGTGGTCGACGGTCATCCGGGCCGAGACGGTCAGGTCCACGCCGCGGTCCAGGACCCCGCGCGCGAGAGCGCGGGCGGCGTCGGTGTCGACCGACAGCGAGCCCGCCGTGGAACCGAAATCGCCGACGGCGTTCGCCTCGGTGGCCAGGCAGAAGGGCGGCATCTCCTTGTAGAAGAAGCCGTTGTAGTGGTCGGGCGCGTACAGGACGACCAGTTCCGGGTCGAAGGCACGGACGACGGAACGCGCGCCCTCGACGGCTTCCTCCACGGCGGCGAGGACCTCGGGCGCAGGATCGTTCTTGCCGATCAAGGGCGAGTGGGACAGCCCTACGGCGGCGGTGTTCACGACGGATCTCCCTGAGACGGTGGGTGGATGACGAGCTTGCCGGTGAGCCGCCCGTCGATCATGAGCTGGAAGCCCTTGTGGATCTCGTCCAGCGGCAGCGTGCGGTCGATCACCGGGCGCAGGCCGGTGGCGTCCATGAGCTTCAGCAGCGAGACCAGTTCGGAGCGGGTGCAGCCGGTCGAGCCGAGGACGCGCTGCTGGAGGTAGAAGACCCGGCCGAGGTCGGCGGGCGGGTTGGTGCCGCTGGTGGCTCCGGCAATGACGATCGTGCCGCCCGGACGCAGTGCCTTCATGGAGTGCGACCAGGTGGCCTCGCCGACCGTCTCCACCACCACGTCCACGCGCTCGGGCAGCCGCTCGCCGGTCGGTACGGCCTTGCGCGCGCCCCAGGATTCGGCCTGCCGCCGCTTGTCCTCGCTGCGGCTGGTGGCGTACACGACGGCGCCCGCGGCCACGGCCAGCTTGATCGCGGCCGAGGCGACGCCGCCTCCCGCGCCCTGGACCAGGACCCGGTCGCCCGCGCGGATCCCCGCCTGGGTGAAGAGCATGCGGTAGGCCGTGCCCCAGGCGACGGGCAGACAGGCGGCCTCGTCGAAGGTGAGCCAGGACGGCTTGGGGATCAGGTTGCGCGTGGGCACGGACAGGTACTCGGCGAACGCCCCGTGGTGCTGCTCCGACAGCAGCGCACGCCCCGGGTCCAGCGTCTCGTCGCCGAGGCCGGCGTCCGGGTCGGCGATGACCGGGTGGACGAGCACCTCGTTGCCGTGCTCGTCGTAGCCGGCCGCGTCGCAGCCGAGGACGATGGGCAGCCGCTCGGGCGGATGACCGACACCGCGGAGGGTCCACAGGTCGTGCATGTTGAGCGACGACGAGACCACACGGACGGTCGACCAGCCCGGGCGCGGCTCGGGTTCGAGGATGTCCCTGAGGACGAGCCCCGACAGCGGCTCGGTCGCGCTCTGGGAGATGGCGATGGCAGCAAGCATGCGGTCACGCTCTCCCGTCGGTGGCGCCCGCCGACAGCGAGCGTGCCGTCGTACGGAACGACGGTTGGCACCCGGTCGCGCCGCTGCTGTTGCCTGAGCCCATGACCTCGACGATCGAACCCCAGGGCCCGGCCGCGCCAGCGGCCACCCCGGCCCCGCGCGGGGCGCTGCGGCGCCCGGCGGACCTGGCGCGGAACATCGACGTCTCCGGGCTCGTGGACACCGAGGGCGGACTGCTGGACCGGGTGATCTTCACCGACCAGGAGCTGTACCGCCAGGAACTGCGTCGCGTCTTCGCGCCGAGCTGGCTGTTCCTCGCGCACACCGACCAGTTCCACAAGCCCGGCGACTTCTTCACGACGTACATGGGCGAGGACCCGGTCATCGTGACGCTGGACCGGGACCGGCGGATCCGCGCCTACCTCAACTCCTGCCGCCACCGGGGTGCCCGCGTGTGCCGCGCCGACTTCGGCACCACCCGCAACTTCACCTGCACCTACCACGGTTGGTCCTACAACCTGGACGGCTCCCTGGTCAGCGTGCCCAACAAGGACGGCTACCCGGAGTCCTTCGAGACGGGGCAGTGGGGTCTTGTCGAGGTCCCGTACGTGCAGACGTACCACGGGCTGGTCTTCGGCACCTGGAACCCCGACCCGGTCCCGCTGCGGGAGTCGCTCGGCGACATGGCCTGGTACATGGACGCGATGCTCGACCACGACGACGAGGGGACGGTCGTCGTCGGCGGAGTCCACAAGTGGGTCCTGGAAGGCAACTGGAAGCTGGCCGCCGAGCAGTTCGCCACCGACTGGTACCACGTCAACATGAGTCACGCCTCGGCGCTCATGGCCCTCTCGCCGTCCGGCAAGAAGCCCAAGGACGAGGTCGTGCACCGCACCGGCCGCCAGTATGTGGACCCGAACGGGCACGGCGCCGGCTTCCCGGTCCATCCCAAGAACCGCTTCGACGCCCAGACCGTGCACAAGTGGACGGACTACGACGCGTTGCGGGAGCGGCTCGGCGAGGCCCGCGTCGAGGGACCGCTGACCAACGGACACGCCACCGTCTTCCCCAACTTCTCCTATCTGCCGGTCAACGGATCCATCCGGATCTGGCACCCCAAGGGCCCCGACAAGATGGAGGTCTGGGCCTGGACCATCGTCGACAAGTCCATGCCCGAAGAAGTCCGTGAGGCCCAACGGCTGTACAACCTGCGGACGTTCGGACCGAGCGGCATCTTCGAGCAGGACGATGGCGAGAACTGGAGCGAGGTCCAGGCCATCTCGCACGGCTTCATCACAGGCGGCGTCGCCCTCAACTACCAGATGGGCATGGGCAGCGAACGCGAGGACGGCCGCCACCCCGGCACCACCAGCGAGCTGTACAGCGACGCCGCCGGCCGTGCCTTCTACGGCCGCTGGCGCGAGCTGATGAACACCCCCGCCTGGCACGAGGCTCGGCACGAGGAGAAGCACCCATGAGCAACGGGATCCGTGTCGCCGCCCTGGACGACATCCCCCAGGGCGAGGGCATCGCCGTCGACAAGGCGGTCACCGGCACCGCCGACGACATCGCCCTGCTGCGCGACACCGACGACAGCGTCTACGCGCTCGACGACACCTGCACCCACGAGACCGCCTCGCTGGCCGAGGGCTGGGTCGAGGACGGGTACGTCGAATGCCCGCTGCACTCCAGCAGGTTCTGCCTGAAGAGCGGCGAGGTCCAGGGCCTGCCCGCGACGAAGAACGTCTGCCCGCACCGGGTCGAGGTCCGTGACGGCGATGTCTACCTGTTCCCCGGGGAGAGCCCGTGACCGAGCGTGTGGTGATCGTGGGCGGCGGCATCGCCGGAGTCAGCACGGCTGCCTCGCTGCGTGCCCAGGGCTTCGGCGGCGAAGTCATCCTCGTCGACGCCGGGGAGTTCCCGTACGACAGGCCGCCCCTGTCGAAGGACTTCCTGACCGGCACCAAGGACATCAAGCAGATCGCTCTCCAGCCGGCCCAGTGGTACGACGACCAACACGTACGCCTGATCAACCGGACCACAGTGACCGCACTGAGGCCCCGGGACGGCGCCGTCGAGCTCACGGGCGGACAACTCATCCCCGCCGACCGTGTCGTGCTCGCGACGGGGGGTGGCGCCGCCCGCCCGCCGATCCCGGGCCTCGCAGACCCGCGCGTCCATGTGCTGCGCACGGCGGACGACGCGGACCGGCTGCGGCTGTCCTTGACACCCGGCGCCCGCGTGCTGGTCGTCGGCGCCGGTCTCATCGGGGCCGAGGTCGCCTCGACCGCCGTACGCCTGGGCTGCGAGGTCGTTCTCGTCGACCCGGTCGGCGTGCCGCTGGCCGCCGCGCTCGGCCCCGAACTGGCCGCCTGGCTCCACGCGTTGCACGACCGGCACCGGGTCACCACCGTGCGGGCCACCGTGGAGTCCTTCACCAACCGGCCCGAGGGCATCGAGGCCGTCGTCGACGGCGTCGCGGGGGTCCACGACGCGGTGGTGCTCGGCGTCGGCATGGTGCCCTCCACCGAACTGGCCGAGGCCGCAGGCCTCGAGGTGGACCGCGGGATCCTCGTCGACGAACGGCAGGTCACCTCGAACCCGGCGGTGCTCGCCGTCGGCGACCCCGCCCGTCTGCGCGGAGTGCCGCGCACCGAGCACTGGGAGGCGGCCCAGCAGGACGGCGCGAGAGCGGCGGCCACCATCCTCGGCACCCCGGCACCGGTTCCCACCGCGCCCTGGTTCTGGACCGACCGACATGGTCGCCACATCGAGGCCGTCGGGCACATGGAAGCGGCTGCGCACACCGTCATCAGGGGCTCCTTCGACGACCCGACGTTCTCCGTCTTCGGTCTGAGGGACGGCCTGGTCGTCGCGGGCGCCTCGGTCGACGACCCGTCCGCCGTCAGGGCCGCCCGTCGGCTGATCGACCGCCGCATCCCCGTCGTGGCGGACCGCCTGGCAGACCCGGCGGTGAACCTGCGCGGCCTGCTGCGCGGCTGAACCGGCCGGGCGTGCGACTGAAGTGCACCTGGCGTGCGGCCGCTGTTCCGCCTGGCGGCACAGTCCGTTTCACCCGGGTCCTAGAAGGGATCGAATGACACCGTGAGCACAGCGACCGAGCAGATCCGGTCACGCGCGGGGGCACGCGCCGACCGTGACACCCACTTCGAGGTCGAGCAGTTCTACTACGAGGAGGCCGCCCTCCTCGACGACGGCCGCTATGCCGACTGGCTCGACCTGCTCGCCGACGACCTCGACTACTGGATGCCCACCCGCAGCAACCGGCTGCGCCGGCAGCAGGCGCTGTCCGTGGCCGCGCGGGGCGAGGCGGCCTTCTACGACGAGAGCAAGGAGAGCCTGGCCTGGCGCATCCGCCGGTTCGACTCCGGGATGGCCTGGGCCGAGGACCCGCCCTCGCGGACCCGGCATCTGATCAGCAACGTGATGGTCAGCCACGTCGACCCCGCCGAGCACGAGGGGTTCACCGCGGACGACCTGTGGGTGCGGTCGGCGTTTCTCGTCTACCGCAACCGGTTGGAGCGCGAGGAGAACGTCTTCGCCGGCGGCCGCACGGACGTCCTGCGGCGCCTTGAGGACGGCGGACTGAGGGTGGCCCGCCGGACGATCCTCCTCGACCAGAACATCCTCCTGGCGAAGAACATCTCGACCTTTTTCTGAGAGGAACGCGCTGTGACCGTTGACCTGAAACACCATCAAGTGACCACGTCACTCGGCGAGATCGCCGTGGCCGAGGTCGGAGAAGGCCCCGTGCTGGTGATGCTGCACGGCGGCGGCCCCGGCGCCTCCGGCGTCAGCAACTACCGCCAGAACCTCCCAGCGCTGGCCGAGCACTTCCGTGTGATCCTGCCCGACCAGCCGGGTTTCGGGGGTAGTTACCGACCTACGGCCGAGGATCTGGGCGAGCGCTCCATCACCGAGATCACCGTGGACGCCCTCTACCAGACCCTCGACGCGCTCGGCATCGACACCTTCCACCTGCTGGGCAACAGCCTCGGCGGCGGCGCCGCCATCGCCATGGCCCAGCAGCGCCCGGAGCGCGTCACCCGGCTCGTGCTGATGGCCCCCGGCGGCGGCTGGCTGCCCTTCGGCCCCACGCCCACCGAGGGCCAGAAGGAGATGTTCCGCTACTACAACGGCGGCGGACCCAGCGAGAAGAAGATGGCCGCCTTCATCCGCACCATGGTCTACGACCACAAGCAGTTCGGCGAGGACGTCGTCCGCGCACGCTACGAGTCCTCCCTCGACGAGAGCCACATCGCCTTCTACCACCTCTACAACGCGGCCTTCGCCCAGCGCGGCGGCATGGACCCCCTCTGGCGCGACCTGCACAAGATCAAGGCGCCGACCCTGCTGCTGTGGGGCCGCGATGACCGGACGATCACTCTCGAAGGCGCCCAGCTGATGCTCAAGCAGATCCGCGACGTGCAGCTGCACGTGTTCGGCAAGTGCGGCCACTGGGTCCAGCTGGAGCGCCAGCGGGAGTTCGACACGCTGGTCACCGGTTTCCTCGGGGAGCGGGCATGAGCGACGGCTGGCTGGACGGAAACGCCGCCCTGATCACCGGCGGCGGTACCGGCATCGGCCGGGCGGTCGCCGAACGCTTCCTCGCCGAGGGCGCCTCGGTCACCATCATGGGGCGCCGCAAGGAGCAGCTGGACGAGGTCGCGGCCGTCGCCTCCGACCCGTCCCGCGTCCACACCGTCGCCGGGGACGTGCGCGACACCGAGAGCCTGCACGCCGCCGTCGCCGAGACCGTCGACCGCTTCGGCAAGCTCGACACCCTCGTCGCGAACGCCGGCGTGTGGGACTACCAGCGCCAGCTCACCCGGCTCAGCGGCGCGGAACTGGGCACGGCCTTCGACGAGATCTTCTCGATCAACGTCAAGGGCTACGTCCTCGCGGCGGAGGCGGCCTGGCGCGAGCTGGTCAAGACGCGCGGAAGCATCGTCATGACGCTCTCCAACGCCTCCTTCTACGTCAACGGCGGTGGCCCCCTCTACACCGCGAGCAAACACGCCTGCCTGGGCCTGATGCGCGAACTCGCCTACGAACTCGCCCCGAAGGTCCGCGTCAACGGCGTGGCCTGCGGCGGCATGAACACCGACCTGCGCGGGCCCGAGGGACTGGGCCTGGCCGACCGGTCGATCTCGGCGTCCTTCGCGAAGAAGGGCCCGGACACCCCGCCGCCCCCCATCCCGCTGCACGACTCCAGCACGGATCCACGCGACTTCACCGGCTCCTACGTGCTGCTCGCCTCCCGTGCCCAGAGCGGTCCGATCACCGGACACGCGATCAATGCCGACGGAGGCATAGGCGTACGCGGGTTCGCCACCGCCGCCGGCGGCGACCACCTCTGACGCCCCTTTCACCCTCCGACTCCCACCATTCGACGCTCGACGAGGAGCCGCTCGTGACCCCGCCTTCCGCCGCCAGAGCCACGACCCCACACCCACGCAACTCAGGCCTGCGGGTCGACCTCAACCTGGCCGCCGCCGTCGCGCGCAACGCCCGCTACCAGGGCGACAGTGTCGTCATCAGCTACCCGGGCGGAGACCTCACCTACGCCGAACTCGACGACAGGGCCGCCCGTCTGGCCACCGTCCTGGCCGACGGCGGCATCGGTGACGGCGACCGAGTCGCCTACCTCGGCCTCAACAGCAGCTCCTTCCTCGTCACGCTGCTGGCCGCCCACCGGCTGGGAGTCGTCTTCGTCCCGGTCAACTTCCGGTTGGCCGAAGCCGAGTTGGAGGCCGTCCTCGTCCGCAGCGGCGCCACCGCTCTCGTCTGCGAGGAAGGGCACCGCGAAGCCGTCGACAAGGTGCGCGCAAGGACCGCGCTCGCCCGCTTCCTCCTGGTGGACGACGACCCCGAGGCGCCGGCCGACACGGGCACCGCGGGCTGGGAACCCTGGGCAGCCCTCCTCACAGCCGCCGCCCCCTCGTCCTCCATCGCCGCCAAGTCCGCCGACGACCCGGCGATCCTGATGTTCACCTCCGGCACCACGGGCACGCCCAAGGGCGTCGTCCTGACCCACGGCAACGTCTTCTGGAACGCGGTGAACGTCGAACTCCGCCTCGACACCCGCCGCGGTGACGTCACGTATGCCGCCGCACCCCTCTTCCACATCGGCGCCCTGAACAGCTTCGTGCTCCGCACACTGGTGCGCGGCGGCATGGTGGTGATCAGACGTGGGTTCGACCCGAAGGCGTGTCTCGACGACCTGGTCACCCACAAGGTCAACTCCATGTTCGGCGTGGCCCAGATGTTCGCCGCCCTCGCACGCCAACCAGGCCTGTTCGAACAGGACCTGAGCCACCTGCGGTCGATCGTGGTCGCCGGCGCACCGGTGCCGCCCTCGCTCATCGAGCTCTACGCCGAGCACGGCATACTGCTCCAGCAGGCGTGGGGCCTGACCGAGACGGCGCCGTTTGCCACGCACCTGCCCGTCGAGCGCACCCTGGACAAGATCGGCTCCGCGGGCATCCCCATGCCGTTCACCGAGGTCCGGGTTGTCGACGCGGCCAGCAACGCCCCTCTGAAGCCCGGTGAACCGGGAGAGATCGTCGTCCGGGGCCCCAACGTCACCGCCGGGTACTGGAACAACCCGGAGGCGAACAGCGCCGCGTTCGACGAGGAGGGCTGGTTTCACTCGGGCGACATCGGCTACCTCGACGAGGACGGCTGCCTGTACATCGTCGACCGACTCAAGGACATGATCATCAGCGGAGGTGAGAACGTCTACCCGGCGGAGGTCGAGCGCGTGCTGGCCTCCATGCCCGGTGTGGTCGACGTCGCGGTCGTCGGTGTGCCCGACGAGCAGTGGGGCGAGACCGTGGCGGCCGTCATCAGCCTCGACGGCACGACGGAGATCACACTGGAGGCCGTACACGCGTACGCGGCGGGGAAACTGGCCCGCTACAAGCTGCCCCGGAGCCTGAAGCTCGTGCCCACCGTCCCGAGGAACGCCTCCGGAAAGCTGGACAAGGTCAGCATCCGACGCCTGGCCGACGAGGGGAACTGACGATGCTCACGGTGCCGGCCCTGCCCCCGCTCGATGTTCCAGGCCCCTGGCGGACCACGGTGGAGTCGTGGACACGTTTCGCGGGCCGTCTGCGTCTGCGCGGATCGGACGGCACCGAGGCGGTCGTCGGCCTGGAACGCTGCGCGGCCGGCAGGCTCCGTGAGGCCTACCCGGTCGGTGCCCGCGACGTGGAACTTCTCGTCGACTCCGGCACGCCGGAGGTTCTCCGGTCCCTCCTGCACGCTGTCCGCGCGGCGGACCCCGACTGCCGCCGGGTGGTCCACGCCGTGCCGGAGGGCGACCGGACGTCCGTTGAGGCCGCGGAGGCCGTCGGCTTCCGGTACGCCGTCGACGTCGATCTCCAGGACCAGCAGCTGAGCCTGCTGGTGGCCGAACCCGACTGGGTCACCGCCACCGACATGGACCTGGATCGCGTACCAGGGAGCTGACGGGGCCTCGGTCCTCCTCGGCGCTCCTCTGTTCTCCTTGAGAAAGCGCTGCGCGATCGGCAGCCCGCAGGATGTTGTCGTCGAGGCTCTCCACCAGCGGGTGCAGGGCCACTCCGCTGACTGCCGCGATGAAGCAAGCGCGCCTTCGCCTCCTCACAGCCACCGGCGGCCACAGCTTCGCCTCGCGCGGGCCGAGGACGCCGACGCACGGTCAACGCCATCGCCCGGCTCGCCGCCGTGGTCCGGCCATTCGCTAGCCTTGGCGTCGCCACCGCGACCCACGACGCCGACCCCGACATCGGGAGTTGCTCCGGACCGGGAGTGGCCTTCGCGATGACCGGCGGCACCCTCCGCTGCCAGCAGGGCTTCTGAGGAACCGGACCCGGCTCCCCGGCCGTCGCGAAGGACGACCCGCGCCAGAGGGTCCGCGACCTCGACGTCCCGGTCATCGTGCTGCTCACCGGATCCCAGGAGGAGTCCCGCCGCCGCCCGGACGGCCCCAACTACCCTGTCTACGAGGTCGCGGGCGCCTCCACGGCCGCCCCGCGCGCGGTCCGCGCCTACGGCCAGACCCTGGAGGCCTTTCTCACCACCGGTCCCTTCGCCTGCGACTACGACGTCAGCCGCTTCCCCTTCAAGCAGGCCTTCCAGTCCTCGCTGGCCCGTCTGGAGGACTGGTCCGGCCTCAGGCGCCCGGCACGATGAGCAGCACGGAGACCAGCACGGCGATGCCGTACGGGGTGGACCGCAGCAGCGCACCGAGGGTCACGCCCCACACCCCAATCGCTGCTGGAGGCCCGCTCGGTCCACCCGGGCCGCATCGCCTTCGCCCGGACGCGAAGGACAACAGCGGTGTCGACGGCTGTGGTCGTGGCATCTTGGCCGAGTGATGCGTGGAGAAGAAGAGGAGTGGCTGGCGACTCAGCGTCCGTCGCGTGTGCGCGAGGTACAGGCCGGTCGATTGGCCTGGACCGAGATTGACCTGATCGACATCGAGGGCGGGTTCGCGCATCCGTTGCGTGACGGGCTGGAAGTCTTCGGTGTCCATGTGAACTATCTGCGGGTCGGTCAGCCTCGCCACCTGGTGGCCGCGCTGGACGGCACCAGACCGATCGCACCGTATGTGATCTTGTCCTGTCATGGCGACGATGGACGCATCCTGATGGAAGATGTCGCCGAGGAGCTGGCCAGATTCCAGCCGTTCAATGGTGCCATTGGGCCGGACCGAGTACGCGAACATTTCCAGCTGCCAGGCAGCGTCACTCTCGTCACCGGCTGCGACACGGGGGAGCCTGCGCTCGCCGACGCCTTCCTAGACGCCGGTGCCAGCATCTATATCGCCCCTCGGGGCGCCCCGTTCGGCTATGCGAGCGTGTTCGCCCCGTTGTTCTTCTTCTACGAGCTCACCGAACAGCGCACCCCGATGGAGGCCGTCGAACGCCTGCGCGCGCACGACGACGAACTTGCCATGTGGCAGCTCTATCGACGCTGACCTGCAAGCGGCTCATCGCGCAGCCGATGACGAACTCGCCGGGTGCGACATCGAGTGTGATGTCGTCCAGTACGAGTGGTCGTGGCCATGGGCGTCACCTCCTGGGAACTCATCGGGTCCGGTTGGTCGTTACCTCGTCCTCGCCCTCGGCCTTGAGGACGTTGTTGAGGGGTGCGAGGTCGTAGATGCCCTTCAGGTCGGGCTGCTCCAGCAGACCGGCCTTGACGGCGTGTTCGGCCTGGGTGTCGAGGGTGGCGGCCAGTGGGTCGTCGAGGAAGGTGTTGGACGTCCAGGCCGGGTCGATGACGTCGGCGGGCAGATCCTTGCCCGACAGCTTCTTCAACGCCGTGTTGGCGGAGGCCTTGGCCTTGTCCGGGTTGGCGTTGATCCACTCGTTGGTCTTCACCGAGCCGCGCAGCACGGCCTCGACGACGTCCGGGTGTTCCTTCAGGAAGCTCTGCGACACGATGATGTTCGTGATCACGAACTTTCCGTCCGGCCACAGCGTCGACTCGTCGAGCAGGACCTTCGCACCCTCGGAGATGAGCTTGGATGCGGTCGGCTCGGGTACCCAGGCGCCGTCGATGGAGCCGGACTTGTAGGCGTCCGGGGTGATCTTGTTGTCCGTGCGGACGACGGAGACGTCGCCCTTGCCGCTCTCCGCGTCGACCATCCAGCCTTTCTCCGCGATCCAGTTGAGGAACGCGACGTCCTGCGTGTTGCCGTGCTGCGGGGCGGCGATCTTCTTGCCGATCTTCACCTCGTCGGCGGGGAGCTTCTTGGCGTCCGCCGCGACCTCGGTCTGCTTGTCGTCATTGGTGGCGTCGGATCCGTAGCCGCAGGCGGTGAGCAGGAGGGGGAGCGTCGCGATGAGGGTGAGGCTGCGCAGGGTGGTGAGCGGTCTTGCGGCAGACGCGGAGGTGTCCTCTCAGGGAAGGGCGTTCAGGGAGTTACGGCAAGGGAGCCGCAGCGGTGGGGGCGTGCGGGGTGCGCGGGGAGTCTCAGACGAGCCGACAGGGGATGTTCATATGGTGGACGCAGCTATCTCGCCTTTTGGGGCCTTCGGTCGATGGTCCAGCGTGTCAGGGGTTTACCCAGGCTTTCGGGGCGTCCGTCAGTGCGGCTACATAAGCGGGCAGTTGAGCCGATGCGACGTCGGCGAGCGACACGCCTTCAAGGATCTCGCGCACGTTGGACCGCAGCGCGATCCACAGGGGGAGCAGTGACTCGGCGGGGCCGGTGTAGGACAGGTCCGGCGGGCGGACCCCGCGCACCGAGACCAGCGGTCCGTCCACGGTGCGGATGACGTCGGCGATGCTGATGGACTCGGCGGGCCTGGCCAGCCGGTAGCCGCCGTTACCGCCGCGCTGGCTGAGGACGAGGCCGCCCCGGCGCATGTCGTTCAGGATGCTTTCGAGGAACTTGTGCGGGATGTCCTGCGCGTCGGCGATGGCCTCGGCCTTCAGCGGCCCGTCGCTCCGTGACGCGGCGAGTTGCAGCGCGGCACGTACCGCGTAGTCCGCCCTGGCTGAGATCCGCATGCGCCCATTATCCCGTACGGCTTCGGTCGGCATCCGCTGCGGACGGGCCGCCGGGCGGAAGCGGATGCCCCTGCCCGGCGGCCGCGCGTGGCGGGTGCGGTGCTCAGGCCGCGGCGGGGGTGTGGTGGGAGGTGCCGTCGCCCTCGATGATGACTCCGGCCGGGGCGTCGCCCGCGACGGTCACCCGGTGCGGCAGGCGCGGCAGGTCGCCGTAGTCGTCCGGGGCGTAGTGCTGGGTGATGCGGTTGTCGAACAGGACGAGGTCGCCCGGCGTCCAGGCCACCCGCACGATGTTCTCCGGGCGGGTGACGTACGACTGGAAGATGCGCAGCAGCTCGCGGGAGTCGGAGCGGCCGAGGCCGACGATGCCCTGGGCGAAGCCGCCGATGAACAGCCCGCGTTCCCCGGTCTCCGGGTGGACGCGGACGACGGGGTGGGCGGTGCGGTACTAGGGCGTGTATCGAGTCGTGATCAATCTGCGGGATTCGCTGTCGTGGCGGGTTCTGGACCGGTAGGCCTTCTTGC
>NZ_JBNGGG010000039.1:0-120267 GCF_049974585.1 Streptomyces sp. UG1
GTCCGCTACGAAGCGACCGTGCTGGTCGCAGCCATCAACGAGTGGCTGTGACCAGCACTTTCACAACAGGCCCTAGGGGGTGTTTTGGAGGTCCCGTGCGGTGCTCGCGCCCGCCGCGGCAGCGGCTGGTGTCACCGCCGGTGCGGCGAGGGTGCGTGCCGACCGCGACACAAGCCGCTGCCGCCGGGGGCACGGGTGCTGTGCGGGGCCTCCAAAACACGCCCTACTCCTGTGGTCCGGCCGCCGCCACCGGTGCGGCGGGTACCGTCCACGGGAGTTCGATGGAGACGGTCTTGCCGCCCTCGCGGGTGGGGCGCACTCTCAGCTTGCCGCCGCATTCGGCGGTCAGCCAGCGGATGATGACCATGCCGCGGCCGTTGTCCTGCTGGACGGCGGCAGGCAGCCGCTTGGGGAAGCGCGGGTGGCTGTCGGTGACGCCGATGCGCAGTTGTTCGTCACGGTCGAGCGCGAGGTCCACCGTGAAGGTGGGTGACTGGCCGAGGGTGTGCTGTACGGCGTTGGTGGCGAGTTCGGAGACGATCAGACGGATGGTGTCGGCCATTTCCGCTTCCGGCGGCAATCCCCACTCCGCGAGGGTGGTGAGCACATAGCCCCGGGCCGCGGAGACCGAGGCGGGATCGCTCGGCAGAGTGACGGATGCTTCCAAATGATCTGCCATGGCGACGTCGTCCCTTTCCCACGGGACCGGAGTCCGACACGGAGCGGATGGTTCGAGTACGGTCCCGGACTGGTGCTTCGTCGCCAGACTGCCATTTCCGCGCCTGTCACGGGTGGCGATCCACCAAGATATGCATATATCTGTCGCTCGAAGCGGTGAACTCTGCGACGGCAGACCGTATTTGGGCGGCTCGGTTGGAGTAAGGAGTAGCCCATGCAGCACGGTCCCGCGGTGCGCCGCCGAAAACTGGGCGCGGAACTGCGCGCGTTGCGCACCGGGGCGGGGCTCACCAGTGGTGAGGCGGCCCGGCTGGCGGGCTGGCACCAGTCCAAGGTGAGCCGGATCGAGACCGGCGCCAGCGGGGTGAAACCGGCCGATGTGCGGTTACTGCTCGACGTCTACGCCGTACGGGACGCCCAACTGCGGGAGTTACTGTTGGTGTTGGCGGGGTCCGACGAGGGGGGCGGCCGGCACAACTGGTGGCATGCGTACCGGGGAGTGCTGCCGCCGACGTACCGGGACTTCATCAGCCTGGAGTCGCAGGCGAGCGCGATGCGCACCCTGGAGACATCCGTGGTGCCCGGGTTGCTCCAGACCCCCGAGTACGCCCGGGCCGTGACCAGGGCCGCGGTGGCCGGCCTCGCCGACGAGGCCGACGAGCGCCTGGACGCGCTGGTCGCGGTGCGTCTGGCCAGGCAGGACGTGCTGCGCGGCGATCCGCCGATGAGGCTGAGCGCGGTGCTGGACGAGGCCGTGCTGCACCGGGAGATCGGCGGGCCCGAGGTGATGACGCGGCAGATGGGCCGGCTGATGGAGGCGGCGCGACTGCCCCAAGTCAGGCTCCAGGTGCTGCCGTTCAAGGCCGGAGAGCACATCGGCATCACTGGGCCTTTCGTTATCTTCTCATTTTCGAGCACTTCTGATCTGGATGTGGTTGTTCTCGACCACTTGACGAGTAGCCTCTATCTCGAACGGAAAGAAGACCTCCAGGCCTACACGGAGGCCTTCAACGCCCTTCGGATCCACGCCCTTTCGCCCGAGGAAACGCTGGATTACATCGCCACGCTGGGTGGCGGCGCGTAAGGAGGCACCATGACCGCACTGCCTCGGACCATCACGTCGAGCACCGAACTGCTCGGTGCGTGCTGGCTGCGCAGCAGCTACAGCACGGGAGCGAACAACTGTGTGGAGACGGCACGGCCGCGCTCCGGCCCCTGGACCGGACTGCTCGCCGTACGCGACTCCAAGGATCCGGCCGGACCCGCGCTGCTCTTCTCCCCCGAGAGCTGGGCGGGCTTCACGGCCGCGTTTCAGTCCTGACCGCTTCGATCAGCTTCGATCAGTCCTGATCGACTCCGGTCAATTCGACGACAGACGAAGACAGGCCGTGTCACGCCGACTCATGGTCGTGTCTCGCCGATCACCTGTACAGCGCGTTCGATCTCGGCCTCGGTGAGGTCCGCGCGGGCGGTCAGCCTGAGCCGTGAGATGCCGTCGGGCACGGAGGGAGGACGGAAACAGCCCACGGCGAGGCCGGCCGCCCGGCACTCGGCCGCCCATTGGACGGCCCCCTCCGGGGACGGTGCGCGCACGGAGACGACCGCGGCGTCCGGACGTACCGCCTCCAGACCGGCGGCGGTCAGACGTGCGTGGAGTTCGCGCGCCACCGCGCCCGCCCGCCCCGCCCGCTCCGGCTCGCGGCGCAGCAGCCCCAGTGCCGCCAGGGCCGCGCCGGCCGAGGCGGGGGCGAGGCCCGTGTCGAAGATGAACGTCCGGGCCGTGTTGACCAGGTGCTCGATCACCCGGGCCGGGCCGAGGACGGCGCCGCCCTGGCTGCCGAGCGACTTGGACAGCGTGATGGTCGCGACGACGTCGTCGGCGCCCGCGATCCCTGCCGCGTACGGGGCGCCGCGGCCGCCGGCACCGAGCACACCGAGGCCGTGGGCGTCGTCGACGACCAGTCCCGCGCCGCGCTCCCGGCACGCCTCGGCGTACCCGGCCAGCGGGGCGGCGTCGCCGTCGACCGAGAAGACGGTGTCGGACACGGCCACGGCGGGGCCGTCGTGCGTCAGGAGCGCCTTGCGCACGGCGTCGGGGTCGCAGTGCGCGACGACCTGTGTCGTGCCGCGCGCCAGCCGGCAGCCGTCGATCAGCGAGGCGTGGTTGCCCGCGTCCGACACGATCAGCGAGCCGTGCGGGGCCAGCGTGGTGACCGCGGCGAGGTTGGCCGCGTAGCCGGACGAGAAGACCAGGGCCGCCTCGAAGCCGCAGAAGTCGGCCAGCTCGCGCTCCAGCTCGGTGTGCAGCTCGGTCGTGCCCGTGACGAGCCGGGAACCGGTCGCGCCGCCGCCCCACGTCCCGGCCGCCCGCGCGGCGCCCTCGGTGACCTCCGGATGGCGGGCCAGGCCCAGGTAGTCGTTGCTCGCGAGGTCGAGGAGCGGCGAGTCGGCCGGGCGGGGGCGCAGGGTCCGCACGAGTCCGGCGTGGCGGCGCGACTCCGCCTGCTCGTCGATCCAGCCGAACGCCATGGTTCCTCCGGGCTTTTGTAGGCAGTGCACAGACACTAGCCGCACGACCGACGGCGCACGGTGTGGCAATACCCACACATCGAATCGACAGGGTTGTGCGAACTCTCCTTGGCTCCGGCACCCTCCGTACGTAAGGATCAGCTCCCATGGACCTGCTGAACACGCTGGTGGACAAGGGGCTTCGGCGCGAGCTGCCGACCCGCGAGGAAGCCTTGGCCGTCCTCGCCACTTCCGACGACGACCTGCTCGATGTGGTGGCCGCGGCCGGCAAGGTGCGCCGGCACTGGTTCGGCCGACGGGTGAAACTCAACTACCTCGTCAACCTGAAGTCCGGGCTGTGCCCCGAGGACTGCTCCTACTGCTCCCAGCGTCTCGGCTCCACCACCGGCATCCTCAAATACACCTGGCTCAAGCCCGACGAGGCCTCGCAGGCCGCGGCCGCCGGTTTGGCGGGTGGCGCCAAGCGGGTCTGTCTGGTGGCGTCCGGGCGCGGCCCGACCGACCGTGACGTGGACCGGGTCGCGGGCACCATCAAGGCGATCAAGGAGCAGAACGAGGGCGTCGAGGTGTGCGCCTGTCTCGGTCTGCTGTCCGACGGCCAGGCGGAGCGGCTGCGCGAGGCGGGCGCGGACGCGTACAACCACAACCTCAACACGTCCGAGGGGACGTACGGGGACATCACGACCACGCACACCTACGCCGACCGCGTGGACACCGTGAACAAGGCGCACGCGGCCGGTCTCTCCGCCTGCTCCGGGCTCATCGCGGGCATGGGCGAGAGCGACGAGGACCTGGTCGACGTCGTGTACTCGCTGCGCGAGCTGGACCCGGACTCGGTGCCGGTCAACTTCCTGATCCCGGTGGAGGGCACCCCGCTGGCCAAGGAGTGGAACCTCACTCCGCAGCGGTGCCTGCGGATCCTGGCGATGGTGCGCTTCGTGTGCCCGGACGTGGAGGTGCGGATCGCGGGCGGCCGCGAGGTCCATCTGCGCACGATGCAGCCGCTCGCCCTGCACCTGGCCAACTCGATCTTCCTCGGCGACTACCTGACCACCGAGGGCCAGGCCGGCAAGGCGGACCTGGAGATGATCGCCGACGCCGGCTTCGAGGTGGAGGGCACCGACCAGGTGACGCTGCCGGAGCACCGGGCGGCGACGGCCGGGGGCGGCGGCTGCGGGTCGCACGAGAGCTCGGGGTGTGGATCCGACGAAGCTGCTGGCTGCGGGTCGCACGAAGGTGGCGGTGTCTGCGGTACGGCCGCTGCCGCCGTCCCGGCGGGCGAGCCGCGCACCGACCTGGTCGCCGTACGCCGCCGGGGCGCCGGAACGGACCTCGCGCCCAATGCCTGAGCTGAGCGTGCCCGAGCTGCTGGAGCTCGACCGGCGGCACGTGTGGCATCCGTACGGGCCCATGCCGGGCCTGGCGGAGCCGCTCGTGGTGGAGTCGGCGAGCGGGGTACGGCTGAAGCTCGCGGACCGTTCGGGTGAACTGGTCGACGGCATGTCGTCCTGGTGGTCGGCGATCCACGGCTACAACCACCCGGTGCTGAACGAGGCCGCGCGCGAGCAGCTCGAGCGCATGAGCCATGTGATGTTCGGCGGGCTCACCCACGAGCCCGCCGTACGCCTCGCGAAGCTCCTTGTCGACATGTCGCCCGACGGTCTGGAGCATGTCTTCCTCGCCGACTCCGGGTCGGTGTCGGTCGAGGTCGCGGTCAAGATGTGCCTGCAGTACTGGCGCTCGCTCGGCCGCCCCGGCAAGCAGCGGCTGCTGACCTGGCGCGGCGGCTATCACGGCGACACCTGGCAGCCGATGTCGGTGTGCGACCCCGAGGGCGGGATGCACGAACTGTGGACCGGGGTGCTCCAGCGCCAGGTGTTCGCGGACCCGCCGCCGGCGGAGTACGACGAGTCGTACGCCGACCACCTCCGGTCGCTGATCGAAGGGCACGCGCACGAACTGGCGGCGGTGATCGTCGAGCCGGTCGTGCAGGGCGCGGGCGGGATGCGGTTCCACTCCCCCGCGTATCTGCGGGTGCTGCGGGAGGCGTGCGACGCGCACGGCGTGCTGCTGGTGTTCGACGAGATCGCGACCGGTTTCGGCCGCACGGGCGCGCTGTTCGCGGCGGAGCACGCGGCGGTGACGCCGGACGTGATGTGCCTGGGCAAGGCGCTGACCGGCGGCTATATGACGATGGCGGCGACGCTGTGCACGTCCCGCGTGGCCGACGGCATCTCGCGCGGCGAGGTGCCGGTGCTGGCGCACGGCCCGACGTTCATGGGCAATCCGCTGGCGGCCGCGGTCGCCGGCGCCTCGATCGAGCTGCTGCTCGGCCAGGACTGGCAGGCCGAGGTCAAGCGGATCGAGGCGGGACTGCGGGAGGGGCTGGCGCCCGCGGCGGACCTTCCGGGGGTGAAGGACGTACGGGTCCTCGGCGCCATCGGGGTCGTCCAGCTGGACCACGCCGTTGATATGAAGGCGGCCGGCGCGGCGGCCGTGCGCGAGGGCGTGTGGCTGCGGCCGTTCAGGGACCTCGTCTACACGATGCCGCCGTACGTCACGGGCGACGAGGACGTGGCGAGGATCGCCCGTGCGGTGTGCGCGGCGGCGCGGGAGGGCTGAGATGCCGGTACTGGTGATCACGGGCACGGGCACGGAGGTCGGCAAGACGGTCACCACGGCCGCGGTCGCGGCGTCGGCGCTGGCGGCGGGCCGCTCGGTGGCGGTGCTGAAGGCGGCACAGACGGGGGTACGGCCGGACGAGCCGGGGGACGCACAGGAGGTCGCGCGGCTCGCGGGCGCGGTGACGACGGCGGAACTCGCCCGCTATCCCGACCCGTTGGCCCCCGCGACGGCGGCACGCCGGGCCGGCCGGGCAGCGGTCGGGCCGCACGAGATCGCCGAGGCCGCCGCCAAGCTGGCCGCCGAGCACGATCTGGTGCTGGTGGAAGGGGCGGGCGGTCTGCTGGTCCGCTTCGACGAGGCGGGCGGCACCCTGGCGGACGCGGCCGAGCTCATGGCGGTGCCGGTCCTGGTGGTGGCGTCGGCGGGCCTGGGCACCCTGAACACGACCGAACTCACGGCGCGTGAACTGCGCGGCCGGCGGCTGGACTTGCTGGGCGTGGTGATCGGGAGCTGGCCCGAGGCGCCGGATCTGGCGTCGCGTTGCAATGTGGCGGATCTGCCGGAGGTGGCGGGGGCACCGCTGCTGGGCGCGGTACCGGCGGGGGCGGGGGCGCTGCCGCCCGCCGACTTCCGTGACGCGGCGGCGGGTTGGCTGGCGCCGAGGCTGTTCGGGACGTGGGACGCGGAGGGGTTTCGGGGGCGGGTGTCAGACCCCCGTGCGACGCTCTGAATCATGGGCACCGCAGAAGCGGTCGAGGCCGAGGCCCGGCAGGACGACGAGTCGCCGCTCACTGCGGGGATACGCCGGGGGCCCGGCCGTGCTGTCGTGTGCGGGGCGTCTCGAGGCGAGGGTGGTGGCCGAGGCCCGGGTGCTGAAGGCGATGCCCGCGGTCGAGCAGTCCCTCGGGCAGACGCCGTGCGCCCATGCGGGGCATCCGTGTGACGACATGCCCACGCCTTCGCCGGTTGAGCCAGGGCCTTTCCGCCGGGTGGGGGTGACGGCATGGCCGCCTAGCCGGTCCCCTCTTCCCCGCTCTCGGCGACGATCCGCACCAGTTCGATGCGGGAGCGGATGCCCAGACGGGTGAAGACGCCGCGCAGGTGGTGGTCGATCGTGCGCGGGCTGAGGGCCAGGCGGGTGGCGATCTCGCGGTTGGTGGCGCCCTCGGCGGCCATGCGGGCGACCAGGAGTTGCTGGGCCGTCAGGCGCGAGGCGGGGGTGTCGGGGCCGGTCCGGGCGGGGGCGGCCGGGGTGCCCAGGGCGCGCAGTTCGGTGCGGGCCTGGGTCGCGCAGTGCGGGGCGCCGAAGGAGTCGAAGGCCTCCAGGGCGCTGTGCAGGCGGTCACGTGCCTCCGTACGGCGCCGCAGCCGGCGCAGGGCACTGCCGAACAGCAGCTCCGTACGGGCCCGCTCGAAGTCCCGGGTGCCATGCGAGTGCAGGTCGAGTGCCGTGCGGTAGTGGTCGACGGCTTCCGCGCCAGGGGCGAGCAGGGCTCGGCAGCGGGCGCTGAGGGCCAGGTCGTCGGGGCTGCGGACGGTGTCGGCCCAGCGGTCGTAGTCGGCGTGTGCCACGCGGGCGACCCGGGTGTCGCCGGTGCGGACGGCGGCCTCCACGTAGTGCGGGGTGGCCAGATGGCGGATGGCCCGGTGGCCGTGGCCGGGGCCGAATCCGGCGAGGGCGCGCAGCCGGGCGGCCGCGGCGGCGTAGCGGCCGCTGCTCAGGTCGAGGAAGGCGAGCGCCCACTGGGCGAGAGCGGCGGGCAGGCCCAGGCCGCGGGCGAGGGCGTACGACCGTGCGGTCGCGGCGCGTTCGCGGCAGACGTCGGCGTCCCCGGTGAGCGCCGCGAACATGGCGAGGGCGGCCTGCAGATGGCAGGCGCCGTTGTCCTGGCCGGTGGCGTGGGCCTGCCACAGCGCATCGGCCGCGGCGGCCTCGCCGGCCCGGGGGCGTCCGGTCCAGAAGTCGGCGTAGGCCCGGAACTCCATGGCCTGCGGCACGGTCACCGGGGTGCCCCGCGTCCGGGCGGAGGCGGTCGCGCGCAGGGTCGCGGTGGCCGCGCGGGTGTGGTCGCCGAGGAGCAGGGCGGCGATCGCGGCATGGATGAGGACGGTGGGGTCGCCACCCGGCCCGCACCGCCCGGCCGCCGCCTTCAGCAGGTCGCGCGCATCCTCGTACCGCCCGTCGAACGCGGCCACGAGCCCGCCCAGCGTGCCGGACTGCCCGACCCCGAGCCGCTCGGCGACCCGGGACGCCTCACGCAGCCGACGCACGTCGCCCGTGTAGATGGCGGCCTCGGTGGCGCGGGCGAGGAGGTGGGTGACGGGGGCGGCGGTGACACGGCGAGCAGGGGAGGTGTCGGGGGCGATGCCAGGGGCGGTGGTGATGCCGGGAGCGGTGATGATCCCGGGGGCGGTGGTGGTCCTCGGGACCGTGGAGGCGCCCGGCGCCGCGGACGTTCCGGGCGCCGTGGAGGTTCCGGGCGCCGGGTCAGTGCCAAGCCCCTTGGAAGCGCCCGGCGCCGTAGACGCTCCAGGCACCGCGGACGTTCCAGGCACCGTGCAAGTGCCAGGCTCAGCGGACGCGCCAGGCCCCGTGCAAGCACCCGGTGCCATAGACACGCCAGGCACCGCGGACGTTCCAGGCACCGTGGAAGTGCCGGGCGCCGCGGAAGCGCCCGGTGCCGAAGACGCGCCGAGCCCCGTGGAAGCGCCAAGCCCCGTGCAAGCGCCAGGTGCCGTAGACACGCCAGGCTCCGCAAACGTTCCAGGCACCGTGGAAGTGCCAGGCGCCGCGGCAGCGCCCGGTGCCGTGGACGTGCCAAGCGCCATGGACGTGCCCCGCGCCGTAGACGCGCCCCGCGCAGCGACCGGCGTCGTCGCGTTCGCCGCGCGGACCGCCGCCGTCAGCAGTGCGTCGAACGCCTCCGTCGCGTTCCCCGCCCGCAGCGCCAGCACCCCGCTCAGCGCCTCGTCGGCCACGGTCGCCGCCAGGCTGCGCGCCCGGTCCCCGTCGCCCGACCGCCAGGCGTACCCGGCGGCCCGGGCCGTCAGGCGGGACTGCCGGGACGGGTCCGGGCACAGTGCGGCGGCCCGCTCTGCCAGGGCTCGCGCCAACGGCAGCCGCCCCGCGCCGGCCGCCTTGCCCGCGGCCACGCCGAGTTCCGCGGCCAGCCGCCCGCTGGGGCCGACCGCTCCCGCGCCCCGGTGCCAGGAACGCCACGGTGTCTCGCCCTCGCCGCGCAACACGCGGGCCAGCAGCCGGTGGACGTCGCGCCGGTCGGCCGGGGAGCCCGTCTCGTAGGCCGCGATCCGCGTCCACGCGTCACGGAACACCACACCGCCCGCTCCGGCGTGCGCGACCCCGGCCGCCTCGGCGGGGTCCAGGGACCGGGTGTCGAGACGGGCCGCCATGACGGCGCGCAGGAAGGCGTCGGTGGGGACCGGGTACTGGTCGGCGGCGGCGAGCAGGAGCAGCAGGCGCGTGTCGTCGGGCAACGCGCGTATCTCCGTGCGGCGTTCACGCAGCAGCTGCGGTGCCTGGTCGGCCGGTGCCGTGGGGAGCGGGTCGAGGCCCGTCGCCTGGCGTTCGGTGAGGCGCGGGGCCAGTTCGGCGGCGGCGCGCGGATCGCCGTACACCGCGCGCAGCACCCGGACGCGGACCCCTTCGGGAAGGGCGGCGGCCGACGCTCGCCACGCGTCGGTCGGCTGCGGTGGCGAAGTGCGGTCGAGAGGTGGGGGGTTCACCGGAGTCACCACACAGATGACGTTACTGGCGGGTCAGTTGAAGCGTAAAGACCGGCGATTTCGCCGATGCGGCGCGCGTAGACCCGGCTCGACACTCCTGACAACCCCACACGTTTCAGGAGGCATCATGCAGCGCCACAAGCGTCGCATCGCCACGGTTCTGACGGCCGTGACCTCATCGCTCCTGCTGTCCCTGTCCCTCTCCCCCACACCCGCGCAGGCGGCCGCCCACGATCCGGTAGTCTTCGTGCACGGCCTGAGCAGCTCGGCGAGCAGTTGGGACGACTGGGCCGGCTACTTCGCGGCCGACGGCTACTCCTCCGCCGAGCTGAACGCCTGGTCCTACGACTGGGCCCAGTCGAACGCCACCACCGCCCAGCGGCTCGCGGCCGAGATCAGGGACGTGCTCGCCCGGACCGGCGCCTCGAAGGTCGACCTGGTCGTCCACTCCATGGGCGCGCTGAGCGCCCGGTACTACCTCAAGAACCTCGGCGGGACGTCGTACGTGGACGACTTCGTCTCGACGGCCGGGGTGAACCACGGCACGTCCACCGCCTCGTGGTGCGCGTGGCTGTACACCTCCTGCGCGGAGATGAACACCGGCAGCTCGTTCCTGACCGCGCTGAACTCCGGCGACGAGACCCCGGGCGGTGTGTCGTACGCCAGCTACTGGTCGAACTGTGACGACGCGCTGACGCCCGACACCACCGCGATTCTGAGCGGTGCGACGAACGTCGAGGTCGGCTGTGTCTCGCACAGCGACATGAACAACGATCGCGGCGTGTACGAGCAGGTCCGGGACTTCATCGGCTGAGGCGGCCGGGCCTGCCCGGACGACCGTCACCATGACAGCGGGGGGTGCGCCGGTCCCGGACGGGGGACAATCGGGAGTGAGTCCCGTCCTTCCGGGAGGTCCCCATGGCCCTGAGGTCCGTCACCGGCTCCGGCAAGGTGCCACGGGATGCCGTGCACCACCCGCTGTTCGCCCGTTTCTACGCCCGGGTCAGCGTCAACGCCGAGACGCGGATGGGCATGGCCGACATCCGCGACCGGCTGCTGGCCGGGCTGTCCGGCCGGGTGATCGAGATCGGCGCCGGCAACGGTCTGAACTTCGCCCACTATCCGAGCGCGGTCTCGGAGGTCGTCGCCATCGAACCGGAGCGCATGCTGCGGAAGTTGGCGGTGGAGTCCGCGCTGCGCGCCGGGGTGCCGGTGGATGTGGCGCCGGGCGTGGCGGAGGCGCTGCCGGTCAAGAGCGAGGCTTTCGACGCGGTGGTGCTGTCGCTGGTGATGTGCAGCGTACGGGACGTGCCGCGGGCGCTGGCCGAGGTACGGCGGGTGCTGCGGCCCGGCGGCATGGTGCGGTTCTTCGAGCACGGCCGGGGCGGCGGTCGCGCGATGCTCCTCACGCAGCGCGCGCTGGACCGGACGGTGTGGCCGCTGCTGAGCGGCGGCTGCCATGTCTCCCGGGACCCGGTCGCGGCGCTGCGCGAGGCGGGCTTCGAACTCGGCCCGTGCCGCCGGGTGATGGTGCCGGAGCAGGGTCCGGCCCTGCCCTCGTCGTACTGCACGCTGGGCACGGCATGGCGGCCGCCGGTCAGTCGGTAGTCACGGGAGTCCACCCAGTCACAGAGTCCACTGCCGCAGTTCCCGCGCGATGTCGTCCACCGAGGCCTCGCCGCTCTTCACCAGCCGGGCCAGGTCGCGTACCTGCTCGGGCGAGGTGACGACCTTCAGGCCGCTGGCGACGAGGTAGGCGTAGGCGACCGCGGAGGCGAACAGGGCGTTGGAGCGCTCCAGCGCGGGGACGTGGATGAGCAGTTGGAGGAGGGCGGCGGCCCGGGCGTGCGGGCTGTCGTAGACGGGGACGTCGAATATCTCAGCCTGGTGGCGTGCGACGGCGGCGACGAGGGCGCCCCAGTCGGAGACCTGTGGGTCCCCCGGCGTCCGCTTCTCGGCGAGCATGAGCAGCCAGGCAAGGTCGATGTTCAGTTCGTTCAACGGTTCAGTGGCGACCTTCGCGCGCGCCCTCGCGGTCGGCGCCGAACTCCTCGGCGAACACCGACTCGTACTGCTTCATGAAGTCGGCCGCGGCCTCGACGAACGTATGGCCGACCTCGCCGGTGTCCTGCTTGACCAGCTCCTCGATGTAGCGGTTGACGCTCATGCCGCGGGCCAGGGCGCGCTCGCGGGCGGCGCGGGCCGTGCCCTCGTCCACTCTCACGTTCAGTTGGGTCTTCGCCATGCTTCGAAGCTAGCGCGGGAGTGCTAGCACCGGCAAGGGTGCATCCCACGGTGGAGAGTGCCCCTTACATCGATATCAGGGGCCCGACCTGGGAGGGAGACCGACCGGGACCTTCGGCGGATACCCGGCGTGTGCTGGATCACATTACGCTCGGCGGAGATGAGGGTCGTTACGTCCGCGAGGAGGCGGTTTTGTCCACAGCAGCTGCCCAGTACGCCCCGGGCTCCGCGTCGGCGGACGGGATCGCGGCCCGCGCCCGGGGCCTGACGAAGGCGTACGGCTCGGGCGAGACGACGGTGCTCGCCCTCGACGCGGTGGACGTCGACATCGCGCGCGGTCGCTTCACCGCGGTCATGGGGCCGTCGGGCTCGGGCAAGTCCACGCTGATGCACTGCCTGGCGGGCCTCGACAACGCCTCGGCGGGGCAGGTGTGGCTCGGCGACACCGAGATCACCGGGCTGAAGGACCGCGAGCTGACCCGGCTGCGGCGGGACCGGATCGGGTTCATGTTCCAGTCGTTCAACCTGATCCCGACCCTGAACGCGGCCGAGAACATCACCCTGCCCATGGACATCGCGGGCAAGAAGCCCGACGAGAAGTGGCTGGACCAGGTCATCGACACCCTCGGGCTGCGGGACCGGCTGGGGCACCGGCCCGCCCAGCTCTCCGGCGGCCAGCAGCAGCGCGTGGCCTGCGCCCGCGCGCTCGCCTCCCGGCCGGAGCTGATCTTCGCGGACGAGCCGACCGGCAACCTCGACTCGCGGGCCGGCCTCGAGGTGCTCGGCTTCCTGCGCGAGGCCGTCGACCAGCTCGGGCAGACCGTCGTCATGGTCACCCATGACCCGGGCGCCGCCGCCCACTCCGACCTGGTGCTCTTCCTGGGCGACGGACGGATCGTCGACGAGATGGAGCGGCCGACGGCGGAGGCCGTGCTGGAGCGGATGAAGCGCTTCGACGTGATCCGCAGCCAGTTCGACGACGCCGGGCCCGCGCCGGGGGCGATACCGCCGGCCGACGGACCCTCGTCGGCGTCGCCCGAGCCGCCCGCGTCGCCCGAGGAGAGCTGACCTCGTGCTGAAGGCGACGCTCCGCAGCTTCCTCGCCCACAAGGGGCGGCTGCTGCTCTCCGCCCTGGCGGTGATCCTGTCCGTGGCGTTCGTCGCGGGCAGCCTGATCTTCTCGGACACCGTCAGCCGCACCTTCGACCGGCTCTTCGCGTCGACCGCCGCCGATGTCACCGTCACCCCGAAGGAGACCCTCGACGAGACGATCCCCTCGGGGCAGACCCTGACCCTGCCGGCCTCGCTGGCCGATCGCCTCGCCCGGGTCGACGGTGTCGCCGCGGCCCGCGCGGAGGTGGACGTGGACGGCCTCACCGTCGCCGACGAGAACCGCGAGTCGGTCGGCCCGACCACCGGCGCCCCCACCATCGGCACCGCCTGGAACCCGACCGAGCGCAGCCCCGTGGAGCTCACCTCGGGTCACGCCCCGAAGGGCGACGGGCAGGTCATGATCGACGCGGACACCGCCGACGACAAGGACGTGGCGATCGGCGACCGCCTCACGGTCATCGGGCAGGAGGGCTCCTTCCCGGTCGAGGTCGTCGGCATCGTCACCTTCACCACCACCAACCCGGGCGCCGCCCTGGTCTTCTTCGACACCCCGACCGCGCAGACCAAGCTGCTGGGCGACCCGGAGGGCGCCACCAGCATCGCCCTCGACGCGGCCGAGGGCGTCAGCGATCCGGAGCTGAAGCGGCGGGTGGCCGACGCGCTCGGCGCCGACGGCGGCGCCTACGAGCTGCGCACCGCCGGCGAGCAGGCCGAGTCGGACGTCGAGCAGCTCGGCGGATTCCTCGACATCATCAAGTACGTCATGCTCGGCTTCGCCGGGGTCGCGGTCCTCGTCGGCGTGTTCCTGATCGTCAACACCTTCTCCATGCTGATCGCCCAGCGCACCCGGGAACTGGGCCTGCTGCGGGCGCTCGGCGCGGACCGGCGCCAGGTGCGGCGCTCGGTCATCACCGAGGCGCTGCTGCTCGGCCTGGTCGGCTCGACGGCGGGCCTCGCGGCCGGTATCGGGCTGGCCGTCGGACTCATCGAACTGATGGGCCTGATGGGGATGAACATCAGGGCGACCGAGATGGTGATCGGCTGGGGGACGCCGGTGACGGCGTACGTCGTCGGCCTGGGCGTCACCTTCGTCGCGGCGTACCTCCCGGCCCGGCGGGCGGCGGGCGTCTCGCCGATGGCGGCCCTGGCGGACGCGGAGATCGCCGAGATCGGGCGGCCGCTGCGGCTGCGCGCGGTGCTGGGCTCGGTGGTCGGGGCGGCCGGCGCGGCGGCGCTCGTGGGCTGCGCGCTGGCGTCGAAGACGTCGTCGGCCGCGTCGCTGCTGGGCCTCGGTGTGCTCCTGAGCCTGATCGCGGCCGTGATCGCGGGACCGCTGCTGGTGCGCCCGGTGATCCGGGTCCTCGGCGGGGCCTTCCCCGCGCTGTTCGGCTCGATCGGCCGGATGAGCCAGCGCAACGCCCTGCGCAACCCGCGCCGCACCGGCGCCACCGCGGCCGCCCTGATGGTCGGTCTCGCGCTGGTGGGCGGGATGTCGGTGGCCAGCGCCTCGATGACCAAGTCGTTCGACCAGCAGATCGACAAGACGCTGGGCGCCGACTTCGTGGTGCAGAACGGCAATTTCGTGCCCTTCCCACGGGAGATCACCGAGCGGATCCGCGACACCGAGGGCGCGGGGCTCGTCGTACGCTCGCAGTTCACGACGATCGCGCTGCGCCTGCCGGACGGCGACCGCGTGAAGACGACCGCCGCGGGATACGAACCCCAGCTCGACGAGGTCGCCAACATCACCTACGCCCAGGGCGACACCGCGGACGCGCTCGCGGCCGGCCACCTCGCCATGGACAAGGACTTCGCCGAGGACCACGGCGTACGGCTCGGCAGCACCGTCCCCGTGGAGTTCCAGGGCGGCCGACGGGCCGAGCTGACGGTGGGCGCCCTCACCGACCAGGAGTCCGCGGACGGGTTCGGCAGCCAGGGCGGGGTCTACTTCGGCCTGGCCACGCTGGAGGAGTACGCGCCGGGCGGGCAGGACGCGGCCGTGTACGTCAACGCCGCCTCCGGCACCAGCCCGGACGACCTGCGGGCCGCCCTGGAGAAGACGCTCGACCCCTATCCGCAGGTGCAGGTCCGCGACCTCGCCGACTACAAGGACCTGGTGCACGACCAGATCGCCGTACTGCTCTATCTCGTGTACGCCCTGCTGGGCCTCGCGATCATCATCGCGGTGCTCGGCGTGGTCAACACCCTCGCCCTGTCGGTCGTGGAGCGCACCCGGGAGATCGGGCTGCTGCGGGCCATCGGGCTCGCCCGGCGGCAGTTGCGCCGGATGATCCGGCTGGAGTCGGTGGTGATCGCCGTGTTCGGCGCGGTGCTGGGTCTCGCGCTGGGGCTGGTGTGGGGTGTGTGCACCCAGCAGGTGCTGGCGCTGCAGGGCATGACGGCGCTGGCGATCCCCTGGGGCACCATCGTCGCGGTGGTGATCGGCTCGGCGGTCGTGGGGGTCGTGGCGGCGCTGCTGCCGGCGTTGCGTGCATCGCGCATGAATGTGCTGGCGGCCATCGCGCACGAGTGATGCAATCGCGGCGGGTACTCAAGCCCCTTGAGGGTGAGGAGAGTTCATGGCGCAATCGGTGAGCCCGCATCCGTTCCGCTTCGGCGTCAGCCTGATCACCCCCGCTCCGGCCGACGAGTGGCGGGCCAAATGCCGCCGGGCCGAGGAGCTGGGCTACGACGTGATCCTGGTCCCCGACCATCTGGGCATGCCGGCGCCGTTCCCGGCCCTGGTCGCGGCGGCCGAGGTGACCGAGCGGCCCCGGCTGGGCACGTTCGTGCTCAACACGGGGTTCTGGAACCCGGCGCTGCTCGCCCGGGAGGTGGCGACGACCGACGCGCTGACGGACGGGCGGCTGGAACTCGGGGTCGGCACCGGCTATGTGAAGGCGGAGCACGACACGGCGGGTCTGCCCTGGCTCTCACCCCGGGAGCGGGTGGACCATCTGCTGCACACCATCGAAGAGGTTTACCGACTCCTCGCCGCCGAGGAACACCAGCCTCGGCCGGTGCAGAAGCCTCGCGTCCCGCTGCTCGTCGGCGGCAACGGCGACCGCGTGCTGCGACTGACCGCCGAGCACGCCGAGATCGCCGCCTTCACCGGCGCGCGCTCGGTGCGGGGAAGCTCGACGGGACAGTTGGAGGCGATGCTCGCCGACGAGCTCGAGGAGCGTATCGCGCGCTACCGCGAGCTGACGGCGGGCCGCGCGGAGCCGGCGGAGCTGAATCTGCTCGTTCAGTTCGTGATCGACACCGACGACCGCGAGGCCGCCGTACAGCCCCTGCTGGAACGGGTCCCGTACCTCACCACGGAACAGATCCTGGAGCTGCCCATCGGCCTGATCGGCAGCGTGGCGGAGATGACCGCCCAGGTGCTGGCGCAGCGCGAGCGGTACGGGTTCACCTATCTCACCGCCCTGGAGCCGAACATGGAGGCGTTCGCGCCGGTGATGGAACAACTGCGCGGCAGGTAGCCGTCCGCATACCGGAATTCCACGCCCCGTTCCGTCGCCCGTGCTGGGATCTCGGCATGACTGATCCGCAGATACGGTTCGCGACGGCCGACGACCTCGACAGCGTGCTGGCCTTCTGGAAGACGGCCGCCGAGGGCACCAGCATCAGCGACGACCGGGACGGCGTGGAGCGCCTGGTCGCCCGCGACCCCGAGGCGCTGATCCTGGCGGAACTCGACGGCGAGCTGGTCGGCACGGTGATCGCGGGCTTCGACGGCTGGCGCTGCCATCTGTACCGGCTGGCGGTGCACCCGGAGCGCAGGCGCCGGGGCATCGGCTCGGCGCTGCTGGCCGCCGCGGAGGAACGGTTCGTACGGCTCGGCGGGCGGCGTGGCGACGCCATGGTGCTGGTGGACAACGAGACCGCGCACCATGCCTGGCGCGCGGCGGGGTACACGCCCGAGGAACACTGGCGGCGATGGGTGAAGCCCCTCACCGACTGACCCGACCGACTCGCTTTGCCGATCCTTTACTATTGGGGGACCGCTTCGGTCCTCCAATGAAAGGTGTGAGCGTCCGCCCATGGGCGAGCCTCCCAGTACCAGACATCGCGCGATCCTCCCCGCCCTGTCCCACCATGGGACGGAGGTGACCCGATGACCGAAGTGCTCCTCCTTCTGGTGGCGATCCTGCTGTCGCTGGCCTGCGGTGCCTTCGTCGCGGCCGAGTTCTCGCTGACCACGGTCGAACGCAGCGCGCTGGAGCGGGCCGCGGAGCGCGGCGAGCGGGGTGCGGCCGGCGCCCTGAAAGCCGTACGGAATCTGACCTTCCAGCTCTCCGGCGCGCAGCTCGGCATCACGGTCACCAACCTGGTCGTCGGCATGCTCGCCGAGCCGTCGATCGCCGCGCTGCTGGCCGGCCCGCTGGAGTCGGTCGGCATCTCCCGCTCGACGGCGAGCTCGATCGCGCTGGTGATCGGTACGGCGCTGTCGACCGTGGTGCTGATGGTGGTCGGCGAGCTGGTGCCCAAGAACTGGGCGATCTCCTCGCCGCTGGCCGTGGCCAAGCGGGTCGGGAACGCCCAGCGCTGGTTCAGCGCGGTCTTCCGCCCCTTCATCACGCATCTGAACAACACGGCGAACCGTGTCGTGCGCCGCTTCGGCGTGGAGCCCACCGAGGAGCTGGCCGCCGCGCGCGGCCCCCAGGAGCTGGCCGCCCTCGCCCGGCACTCCGCCCGGGAGGGCGCCCTGGAGCCGGACACCGCCGAGCTCTTCGTACGGACCCTGAACCTGGCCGATCTGACGGCGGAGAACGTCATGACCCCCCGTGTCCAGGTCGTCGCCCTGGACGCCCAGGCGACCTGCGAGGACGTGGCGAACGCGACGCGGGCGACCGGGCTGTCCCGGTTCCCGGTCTACCGCGGCAGCCTCGACTCGGTCGTGGGCACCGCGCACATCAAGGACATCCTGGCGGTGCCCGCCGACCGCCGCCCCCGGGTCTCGGTCGCCGAGCTGATGCGGGAGCCGCTCCTCGTCCCCGAGACGCTCACCGTCGACCGGCTCCTGGACCGGCTGTCCGGCAAGCGCACCATGGCCGTGGTCATCGACGAGTACGGCGGCACGGCCGGTGTGGCCACGCTGGAGGACATCGTCGAGGAGGTCGTCGGCGAGGTGCGGGACGAGCACGACCCGCACGAGACGCCGGACCTCGCCCCCGCCGGGAGCGACGACGAGGGCCGGGCGCTGTTCTCGGCCGACGGTTCCGCGCGCCTGGACCAGCTCGCGCGGGTCGGTCTCAGGGCGCCCGAGGGGCCGTACGAGACGCTGGCCGGCCTCGTCGCGACCGAGCTGGGCCGCATACCCGCCGTCGGTGACCGGGTCGAGGTCGCCGGCTGGCGGTTCGACGTGGTGGACGCCGCGGGACGCAGGGCGGCGCGGGTGCTGTTGCACGCGCCGTTCGACGACGCGGCCCAGACGGAGAAGGAGGACGGGCGATGACCGCCGTACAGCTCTTCATCGGCTTTCTGACGCTGGTCGCCAACGCCTTCTTCGTGGGCGCCGAGTTCGCACTGATCTCCGTGCGGCGCTCCCAGATCGAGCCGCACGCCGAGGAGGGCGACCGGCGCGCCAAGAGCGTGCTGTGGGGCCTGGAGCACGTGTCCGCGCTGATGGCGGCCGCACAGCTCGGCATCACACTGGCCACGCTGGTGCTCGGTGTGGTCGCGGAACCCGCCATCGAGCACCTGCTGGAGCCGGTGTTCCACGCGGTGGGCGTGCCGGAGGGCGCCGGGCACGCGGTGTCGTTCGTGATCGCGCTGGCGCTGGCCACCTATCTGCACATGCTGCTCGGCGAGATGGTGCCGAAGAACATCGCGCTGGCCGAGCCGGTGCGCAGCGCCCTGCTGCTCGGTCCGCCGCTGGTCGCGCTGGCCCGGGCGCTGCGGCCGGTGATCTTCACGATCAACGCCTTCGCCAACACCCTGCTGAAGCTGCTGCGCGTCGAGACCAAGGACGAGGTCACCGCGACCTTCTCGGACGCCGAACTGGCCCGGTTGGTGCGGGACTCCGGCGAGGCCGGCCTGATCGACGAGCGCGCGCGGGAGCGGCTGCACGACGCCCTGGAGCTGGGCCGCCGTCCCGTGCGCGACGTGGTGCTTCCGCTGGAGCGCGTCGTCTACGCGCGCGTGGGCGTCACACCGGACGAGCTGGAGCGGCTGTCGGCCGAGTCGGGCTTCTCCCGCTTCCCGGTCGTCGACGAGGAGCGCCACATCGTGGGCTACCTCCATGTGAAGGACGCGCTGGACGCCTCCCCGCGCGAGGTGCCGTTCGACGTCGGGGACATGCGGCCCATCGCGCGCGTGCGCGTGAGCACGCCGCTGGACGACGTGCTCACGGCGATGCGGGGCAGCCGCACGCATCTGGCGGCCGCGCTGGGCAAGGACGGACGGCTGGCCGGGCTGGTGACGATGGAGGACGTGCTGCGGGAGCTGTTCGGACAGCGGGCCTGACGGCCGCCCTCCGCAGCGGTTCCCGGGCCGACCGACCGACGGGTATGGAGCCCGGGATACGATCTCTGTCGCCATGCAGACGAACCCCACATACACCAGCCTGGTCGCGGTCGGCGACTCCTTCACCGAGGGCATGTCGGACCTCCTTCCGGACGGCTCCTACCGGGGCTGGGCCGACCTCCTCGCCGGACGGATGGCCGCCCGTACGCCCGGATTCCGGTACGCCAACCTCGCGGTGCGCGGGAAGCTGATCGGGCAGATCGTCGAGGAGCAGGTCGACGTGGCGGCCGCGATGGGCGCCGATGTGATCACGCTCGTCGGCGGGCTCAACGACACGCTGCGGCCCAAGTGCGACATGGGGCGGGTACGCGGACTCCTGGAGGAGGCGGTGGAGAAGCTCGCCCCGGCGTGCCGGCAGTTGGTGCTGATGCGAAGCCCGGGGCGGCAGGGGCCGGTCCTGGAGCGGTTCCGGCCGCGTATGGAGGAGCTGTTCGCCTGTGTCGACGAGCTGGCCGCGCGGCACGGCGCGGTCGTCGTCGATCTGTACGGGGCCCCGTCGCTGGCCGACCCCCGCCTGTGGGACGTGGACCGGCTGCATCTGACGGCCGAGGGGCATCGCCGGGTCGCCGAGGCCGTGTGGCAGACGCTCGGCTACGACCCCGAGGACACCGAGTGGCGCACGCCGATGCCGGCCGCGCCGCCGCCGGGCTGGGTCACCCGTCGGGTCGCCGACGTGCGGTTCGCGCGTCAGCATCTGCTGCCGTGGATCGGGCGGCGCCTGACGGGGCGCTCCTCCGGGGACGGGCTGCCGGCCAAGCGCCCCGAGCTGCTGCCGTACGAGGGTCCGGCGGCGTAGGCCGCCCCCGGACCCCCGGCGCGCTCATCGACGCGACGCGGCCCGGCTCCGCCGGTACAGGACGGTTCCGGCGATCAGCAGCGCCCCACTGGCGGCGATGCCTCCGATGATGCTCTCGGCGCCGGTCTCGGGCATGTGCGGGTGGGTCGGCTTCTCCTTCTCCGGCGGTGCCGGGGGCGGAGTCGGCGTGGGCTTGTGGCTGGGCGGCGGCGTGGGGGTCTTGGTGGGCGTGGGCGTCGGGGTCGGGGGCTCCTTGTCGTGGCCGTATCCGTAGCCGTAGCCGTGGTCGTCCGGCTTCTCGTCGCCGTAGCCGTAGCCATGGCCACTCGGCTCTTGCGAACCGTAGCCATAGCCGTAACCGCTGGGCGTCTCGTGACCGTAGCCCTGGGCGCTCGGCTTGTCGGAACCGTAGCCCTGCTCGCCAGGCCGGTCGTGGCCGTAGCCGCCCTGACCGCTCGGCTTGTCGGAACCGTAGCCCTGCTCACTGGGCCGGTCGTGGCCGTAGCCCTGGCTGGTCGGCTGGTCGGTGCCGTAGCCGGAGTCGCCGAATCCCGAGGTGGTGTTTCCAGAAGCGGGCTCTGGCAGATCCAGGCCGCTGATCCTGTCATTCACCTCCTGGAATTCGTCCCGCATCTCGTCGAATTTCTCCTGCATGCTGCCGAATTTGTCATCCAGCCGGGCCGGGTCCCAGGGATCCGCATGGCCCGACAGTGCGGCGGCGGAGTTCACCACGGCCCCCTGCGTGCGGGGGACCGCGGACGCCGCTGCGCCGTAGAGGGACAGGGCACTGGTCGCGGCGGCGGCCACGATCAATCCCCTGGTCAGAGCCTGTCGCATTCTCGTTGTCTTTCTCTCAGGCGGAATGGGGAAGCCGACGTCGGTCATTGACGCGATGGTGTCGATTGCCGGGATTCGGGACGTCGTCGCAGGTGCCGTGATGCCGCACGACCGCACGCGCCACGACGTGCAGACTATGAACGAGATGTGGAGGCCCCCGGAAACCGGGACGCGTCGACGGCCGGTGAATTCACCCGAACGCCCGAAGGCACCGGTGCCCGTCTCGTATTCGTTCTCGCCTTCTCGTCTCCGTCTCGCGGACCGGGCGAAGGGACGGCGCGCAGAGCGCCCCGGGTAAACTCCGTGCACGTGACTTCTGCGCCCGCCAAGCCCCGCATCCCCAACGTCCTCGCCGGACGCTACGCCTCCACCGAGCTCGCCACGCTCTGGTCCCCCGAGCAGAAGGTGAAGCTGGAGCGGCAGCTCTGGCTCGCCGTGCTGCGGGCCCAGAAGGACCTCGGCATCGAGGTGCCGGACGCGGCGATCGCCGACTACGAGCGTGTCCTGGACACCGTCGACCTGGCCTCCATCGCCGAGCGCGAGAAGGTCACGCGGCATGACGTGAAGGCGCGGATCGAGGAGTTCAACGACCTCGCCGGGCACGAGCACGTGCACAAGGGCATGACGTCCCGCGACCTCACGGAGAACGTCGAGCAGCTTCAGATCCGGCTCTCCCTGGAGCTGATGCGCGACCGTACGGTGGCGGTGCTGGCGCGCCTGGGCAGGCTGGCCGGGGAGTACGGCGAGCTGGTCATGGCCGGCCGCTCGCACAACGTCGCCGCGCAGGCCACGACGCTGGGCAAGCGCTTCGCGACGGCCACCGACGAGCTGCTCGTCGCCTACGGCCGCGTCGAGGAGCTGCTGGGCCGCTACCCGCTGCGCGGCATCAAGGGCCCGGTGGGCACGGCGCAGGACATGCTGGACCTGCTGGGCGGGGACGCCTCGAAGCTCGCCGAGCTGGAGCACCGGATCGCCCAGCACCTGGGCTTCTCGCAGGCCTTCACCTCGGTCGGCCAGGTCTATCCGCGGTCGCTGGACTACGAGGTGGTGACCGCGCTGGTGCAGCTCGCGGCGGCGCCGTCGTCGCTGGCGAAGACGATCCGGCTGATGGCCGGGCACGAGCTGGTGACCGAGGGCTTCAAGCCGGGCCAGGTCGGCTCCTCGGCGATGCCGCACAAGATGAACACGCGGTCCTGCGAGCGGGTCAACGGCCTGATGGTCATCCTGCGCGGCTACGCCTCGATGACCGGGGAGCTGGCGGGCGACCAGTGGAACGAGGGCGACGTGTCCTGCTCGGTGGTGCGCCGGGTCGCGCTGCCGGACGCGTTCTTCGCGCTGGACGGCCTGCTCGAGACGTTCCTGACGGTGCTGGACGAGTTCGGCGCATTCCCGGCGGTCGTGGCGCGTGAGCTGGACCGCTACCTGCCGTTCCTCGCCACCACCAAGGTGCTCATGGGCGCGGTGCGCGCGGGCGTGGGCCGCGAACTCGCGCACGAGGCCATCAAGGAGAACGCCGTCGCCTCCGCCCTCGCGATGCGCGAGCAGGGCGCCGAGCGCAACGAACTGCTCGACAAGCTCGCCGCCGACGAGCGCATCCCGCTCGGCCGCGGGGAGCTGGACGCGCTGATGGCCGACAAGCTGTCCTTCACGGGTGCCGCGGCCGACCAGGTCGGCGTCGTCGTGGGCCGAGTCGAGGAGATCGTGAAGCAGCGCCCGGAGGCCGCCGGTTATACGCCCGGGGCCATCCTCTGACGCCGCTCACGGCATGACGCGCTTCACCCCGGCGGAGCTGGAGGCCGCCCGCGACCGACTCGTCCCGGACGTCGTCGCGGACGGCCTCCACGTCCTGTTCTGCGGCATCAACCCCGGTCTGATGACGGCCGCGACCGGCCATCACTTCGCCCGGCCCGGCAACCGGTTCTGGCCGGTGCTGCATCTGTCCGGCTTCACGCCGAGGCTCATGAAGCCGTCGGAGCAGGGGGAGTTGCTGTCCTACCGGCTCGGCATCACGAACGTCGTGGCCCGGGCGACCGCGCGGGCGGACGAGCTGAGCGCCGAGGAGTACCGAGAGGGCGGGCGGCTGCTGGCGGCGAAGGTGACGCGGCTGCGACCGCGTTGGCTGGCCGTCGTGGGGGTCACGGCCTACAGGGCGGCCTTCGAGGACCGCAAGGCCCAGGTGGGGCCGCAGGAACGGACGATCGGGGCCACGCGCGTGTGGATCCTGCCGAATCCGAGCGGCCTGAACGCGCACTGGACGGCGGCGACGATGGCGGAGGAGTACGGGCGGCTGCGGGTGGCGGCGGCCGGGGGCTGACGGGTCAGGGTGGGTCGATCTCGGTGACCACTGCCAGCAGCTTGACATCGTCGGCCTCGTCCCGGTCGGCGACGACCAGGACGACCCAACGGCCCGTCCCCGCCGCTTCCCAGAGGTAGGCCACGCGAGCGCGTTGGCTGAGCAAGGCCCAGGGGTCGGGTATCTCCTCCTGCGCCATGCGCAGCAAAGTCGTCTGCAGATTCCAGGGATCCGTGTCGTCCCAGCGGGCGGCCAGCGGCTCGTACAGGGCGTCGCGGTACTTCTCGAACTGCTCCACCGTCGCCGCCCGTGTCTCGAAGTCACCCTGGCTGCTCTCTAACACCACGAGGTGATAGCCGGGTCCGCTCTCTTCGACCTCCGAGACGCTGTGCTCCGCCACGAACGGGCGGTAGCACAACTCGTCGATGAGGGCGATGTGCCGTGCGATGTTCATGTAGTCCAGTAAACCGGGCCGCACTGACAATTGGCGTGCCGTCAGGCATCCCGGCGCCGCACGCTCCACACCCCCGCCAGCAGCGCGCCCGCCGTCCACAGCGCGGTCACCGCCAGGCCCGACCACGGTCCGAGGGTGCCGTCGTACGACTGATGCAGGGCGATCTGGCCGGCCTTGTCGGGCATGAAGTCCGCGACGGTGCCCGCGGCGTCGCCGATGACGAAGGACACCACGAGGATGAACGGGATGAGGATGGCGAGCGTGGCCACCCCGCTGCGGAGCAGGGCGGTGAGGCCCGCCGCGAACAGGGCCATCAGCATGAGGTAGATCCCGCAGCCCAATACCGCGCGCACCTGCTCGGCCGTGGTGACCCCGCTCGCCGCCGAGCCGAGTCCCGCCCGTCCCACGGCGAACGACGTGACCGCGGTGAGCAGCCCGACGAGCAGCGCCGGCACCGCGATCGCCGTCACCTTTGCCGCGAACCACCGCCCCCGCTGCGGGACCGAGGCGAGCGACAGCCGGAGCGCACCCCCGTGGTACTCCGACGACACGGCCAGCGCACCGAACGAGATGGCGGCGATCTGGCCGGGCAGGACGCCCGACAGGGTGGTGAACAGGGGGTCGAAGTCCGGGTCGGAGCTGCCGTCGGAGACGGCGAGCGCGGAGAACGCCGCCGTCACGGCGAACAGCGCCAGCAGCGCTCCCGGAAGGGAGCGAAGGGTGCGGATCTTCAGCCACTCCGCGTGGAGCGCGGGTGCGAACGCCATGGTTCAGGCCTCCTGGGGCTGTGCGGTGAACTCGGTCTCGGCGGCGGTCAGGTCGAGGTAGGCCTGCTCCAAGGTGCCTTCCTCGGCCGTGAGTTCGAGGAGCGGCACGCCTGCCTCGGAGGTGAGGCGGCCGATGTCGTCCACGCGCGCGTGGCGCACCGTCCAGTGCCCGTCCTGGTGCTGGACGGCGTCGTAGCCGTGCCGGGCGAGCGCGGTCTTGAGGGCGGTGGCGTCCGGGGTGCGGACGCGGACGCGGGGTTCCACGCGCGCGTCGATGAACTCGCGCATCAGAGTGTCGGCCAGCAGGCGTCCCCGGCCGAGGACGACGAGGTGGTCGGCGAAGAACGCGGTCTCGCTCATGAGGTGGCTGGAGACCAGGACCGTGCGCCCCTCCCCCGCGAGCCGGCGCAGCAGCTCGCGGATCCAGATGATGCCCTGAGGGTCGAGGCCGTTGGACGGCTCGTCGAGGATGACGACCCCGGGGTCGCCGAGCAGGGCCGCCGCGATGCCGAGCCGCTGGCGCATGCCCAGGGAATACGTCCTCACCCTGCGGCGCGCCGCCGACGCGAGCCCGGTCTCCTGAAGCACCTCGTCGACCCGGCGGCCGGGGACGCGGTTGCTCGCGGCGAGGACGCGCAGGTGGTCGCGGCCGGTGCGGGAGCCGTGCGCGGCCTGGGCCTCTAACAACGCGCCCACGTGCCGCAGGGGTTCGCGGAACGTCGCGTAGGCGCGGCCGCCGAGGGTGGCGGTTCCGGAGGTGGGCCGGTCCAGGCCGAGCACGAGCCGCAGGGTGGTGGACTTTCCGGCGCCGTTGGGGCCGAGGAAGCCGGTGACACGGCCGGGGCGGACGGTGAAGGTGAGGTCGTCCACGGCTCGCCGGGTGCCGTACTCCTTGGTGAGGGCCTGGACTTCGATGCTGGTCATGGCAGCAGCGTGCCCGTCGGGCCGGGGCCGCTCCTCCCCCGCCGGTGGAGATCGTCTCCCCCGTGCGGGGGAGGTCCGTTGTCAGTGGTGGCTGGCACGATGGCGAAATGGTCCGCTTGCTGCGCCCGTTCGGCCGGGCGGTGACGTACACACGATGGCTGCACCTGATCATCGCCGTCGTGGGGCCGTCCATGCTCATCTTCGTCCGGGAGGAGTGGTGGATCTGGGCGGTGGCGGGCGCGGTGCTCGTGCCCGCCGGGCTGGTGCCCGCGATGCGGACCGTGGAGGGGCTCCAGGCGAGGCTGCTGCTGACCGGTCACCGGCAGGACCAGGGGAGCACCGGCATCGTAGTCGCGCCGTCCGCTTCCTGGGGCGACAGGGGGCGGCTGGTCCTCTGGCTGGAGGCGCGGCTGCTGCTGGGCTACGCCACGGCGACGGCGAGCGCCCAACTGGTCTTCGCCACGGTGGAGTTGGCCGTCGCGCCGTTCGGTCGTGACTTCGAGGAGGGCGGGCTGTCCCTCCTCGGCGGCCACCGCTGGTGGCACTTGCTGCTCGTGCCGATGTCGTTGGCCGCCTTGGGGGCGGTCGTGGTGGTCTCGGGCCGTCTCATCACCGCACTCGCCCTGCGCCTCCTCGGCCCCTCCCCCGCAGAGCGCCTCGCCGCCCTGGAGGAGCGCACCGAGCAGCTCCTGGAGCGCACCCGCATCGCCCGCGAACTCCATGACTCCATCGGCCATGCCCTGACCGTGGCCGTCGTACAGGCGGGCGCGGCCCGCGCGGCGGGTGATCCCGCGTTCACCGACCGGGCCCTGGACGCCATCGAGGAGACCGGCCGGGCCGCCCTGGAGGATCTGGAACGTGTCCTCGGCGTCCTGCGCGAGTCCGAGCGGCCGGTCAGCAGCCGGCCGACGCTCACCGACGCCGACCGGCTGCTGGAGTCCGCGCGGGCGTCGGGTGCGAAGGTCGACGCCGAGATGACGGGAGCCCTGGACACGGTGCCCGGCCCGGTCTCCCGGGAGGGCTACCGCATCCTCCAGGAGTCGCTGACCAATGTGCTGCGGCACGCCGGCTCCGTGCCGGCCCGGGTCCGCATCGCCGTCGCGGACGGCACCCTCACCCTGGAGATCCGCAATCCGCTCACCGCCGGCATACCCGGGCCCGGCAGGGGCAGCGGGCTGCGCGGCATACGCGAGCGGGCCGCCCTGCTGGGCGGACACGCGCGCACCGGTCACGATCGGGGTGACTGGCAGGTACATGTAGAACTGCCGGTGAGTTGATCTAGGCTTGCCCGATGCCGGTCACCGTTCTCCTCGTCGACGACGAACCCCTCGTACGCGCCGGTCTGCGGGCCGTGCTGGAGGCGCAGCCCGACATCGAGGTGGTCGGGGAGGCGGCCGACGGGGCGGCGGTGATTCCGCTGGTGCGGCAGTTGCGGCCGGACGTGGTCGCCATGGATGTGCGGATGCCGCTGCTGGACGGGATCGAGGCCACGCGCGCGGTGCTGCGCACGGTCGACGACCCGCCGAAGATCGTCGTCGTCACGACCTTCGAGAACGACGAGTACGTGTACGAGGCGCTGCGCGCCGGTGCCGACGGCTTCCTGCTGAAGCGGGCGCGGCCGGCCGAGATCGTGCACGCGGTGCGGCTGGTCGCCGAGGGCGAGTCGCTGCTGTTCCCCGCGTCGGTGCGGCAACTCGCCGCACACTACGGCGACGACGGCGGCAACCGTGCGGCGCGCGCGGTGCTGGAGCGCGCCCGGCTGACCGAGCGGGAGGGGGAGGTGTTGCGGCTGATGGCGCGCGGGCTGTCGAACGCGGAGATCGCCGCCCGGTTGGTGGTCGGCACGGAGACGGTGAAGTCCCATGTGAGTGCCGTGCTGGCGAAGCTGGGGGCGCGTGATCGCACCCAGGCGGTGATCACGGCGTACGAGTCGGGGTTCGTGGCACCCGGGTGACTCGGCCGCGCGCGGGACCGTTCGGCGATGTCCGCGCCGCTCAGCACTCGCCGGGGCCCGTCCCGGCGAGTACGATCCGCCAAACATGCGTACGAGCTGGGAGGACGGACGTTGGGGCGGCTGACCGGCGGGGATCCCTCGCTGCTGCGAAGGATCAACTCCGCGGTGGTGCTGCACGCGCTGCGTGCCACGGACGCCGCCACGCTGACGGAGATCACCCGCGTGACCGGACTGTCCCGGCCGACCGTCGAGGGCGTCGTCGAGGGGCTCATCGAGGCGGGGTACGTCGTCGAGAAGCCGGCGGACGAGAGCGTCGTGCGGCGCCAGGGCCGGCCCGCGCGGCGCTTCCGGTTCCGGGCCGAGGCGGGCCATCTGCTCGGCGTGGACATCGGCGCCCATCGGGTCGCCGCGCTCCTCGCCGACCTGGACGGACGCATCCTCGGCTCCATCGCCAAGGACGTCGACGAGGCGGCTTCGGCCGACGAGCGGCTTGAACGGGTGCGTACGGCGGTCGCGGAGCTGCTGCGCCGGGCCGGTGTCGCCCGTGGCTCGCTGCGGGCGGTGGGGGTCGCGACGCCGGGCATCGTCGAGGCGGACGGCACGGTGCGCCTGGGTGCCGCGTTGCCCGAGTGGACGGGGCTGCGGCTGGGCGAGCGGCTGAGCCGGTCCTTCAAGTGCCCGGTGCTGGTGGAGAACGACGCCAACGCGGCGGCCGTGGCCGAGCACTGGAAGGGCTCCGCCACCGACTCCGACGACGTGGTGTTCGTGCTGGCGGGGCTGAGCCCGGGCGCCGGTTCGCTGATCGGCGGGCAGTTGCACCGGGGTTTCGGGGGCGCGGCCGGCGAGATCGGCGCGCTGCACCTGCTGGGCCGCGAGGCGACCCCGGAGACCCTGCTGTCCACCACGGACGAGCCGCTGCGCCCGCTCGACGAGCACGCCGTCGCCGAGGTGTTCGCGCAGGCCCGGGAGGGCGACCAGCGGGCCCGCGCGGCCGTGGACCGCTTCATCCGGCGCCTCGTCCACGACGTGGCCGCGCTCGTCCTCGCCCTCGACCCCGAACTGGTCGTCGTCGGCGGCTGGGCGGCCGGACTGGACGGCGTACTGGAGCCGCTGCGGCGCGAACTGGCCCGCTACTGCCTGCGCCCGCCGAGCGTCGCCCTGTCCCTGCTCGGCGAGGCGGCCGTGGCGACGGGCGCGCTGCGGCTCGCCCTGGACCATGTGGAGGAGCAGCTCTTCGCGGTGGAGGGGACCGTCACGGGACGGCGCTGACCGTCACCGGTCGGGCTCCGCCCCAAAGACACGCCCCCCGGTCGGCTCCAGCCCATAGACGCCCCTCCCGATCGGCTCCGCCCCAAAGACGCTCCTCCCGATCGGCTCCGTCCCAAGGACACCCCCCGATCGGGCTCCGCCCCCCAAGACACCCCCTCGATCGGGCTCCGGACCGAAATCACGAGCCCCGGATGGGCCCCGGCCAAAAGACACGCGCCGGACGGGCTCCGGCCTGCAGACACGAGCCCCGGACGGGCCCCGGCCCAAAACACACGCGCCCCGGACGGATCCGGGGCGCGCGGCGCGAGTCGGCCGGTACGGCGGTCAGGACGCCCGGCGCTCCGGGTCCTCGTGGATCTCCACGCCGCCGGAGTCGCCGAATGTCAGCCGACACGTGTCAGCGCGATAAGTGGCGACGGAGAGCGCGGCTGTGCGGCCCTCGGCGATATAGCGGGTGGTCACGACGAGCACGGGCGCCCCGGGGAGGCGGTCCAGCTCCTTGGCGTCGTCCGCGCGGGCCGAGCCCAGCTCGACGGCGCTGTCCTGGCCCTCCAGCTCCAGGCGGTGCAGCTCGCGCAGCACGGCACGCGCGCGTGCCGCTCCGGACGGGGCGTCGATGCCGGAGAGGTCGGGCACCGACGACTGCGGGATGTAGAGGAGTTCGGCGGCGACGGGCTGGCCGTGCGTCACACGGGAGCGGCGCACGATGTGCACACTCTCGTCCCGGCCGCTCTCCAGGGCGTCGGCGACGGACGCGGGCGGAACCGCCGGTGCGCAGTCCGTGGGCTGCCAGACGTCGTCCTTGGCCCCCGGCCAGGCGTGCTGCTCGGTGCCGACGGCCACGCCCACGCGCGGCGGGGCGACGGTCGTACCGACACCGCGGCGGCGCTGCAGCCTGCCTTCCAGTTCGAGCTGTTCGAGAGCCTGGCGGAGCGTCGCCCGGGCCACGCCGAAGCGGGCGGCCAGGTCGCGTTCGTTGGGCAGGATCTCGCCCACCGTGAACTCCGAGTCCAGTGCCTCACTGAGCACGGTCCTCAGATGCCAGTACTTCGGTTCCGGCACCGATTCCAGTTGCGTGGTCCCCACCCTGTCCTCCGCAATCGCCGTGGCCCGGCGGCGTTTTAGCGCCCTTGTTTATTAAAGGTTGTTGCACTTATCTGCGACCATAGGACGGCACTCATCCTTGGTCAATACCAATCGCCGGGAACGTTCACGGGACGCGCCCGCGCGGCCCCGTTCGCGGCGCGGCGGCATGGGCTACACCGTGGCCAGCGACCTCAGCTTGTCGGGGTTGCGGACGATGTAGACGGACTGGATCCGTCCGTCCAGGACGTCCAGTTGGAAGACGCTGTCGGGCTTGTCGCCGGAGCGGACCAGCAGTGCGGGGCCGCCGTTGACCTCCAGGAAGTGGAAGGACACGTCGGGTACGTCGCCCCTGCGTGCGGCGCCGACGAGGAAGCGGCCCACCTTGTCGGCCGTCTCCAGGACCCGCAGCGGCGCCTTCGCCTTGCCGCCGCTGTCGCCGACGAGCCGGACGTCGGGGGCGAGCAGGGACATGAGCCCCTCCAGGTCGCCCTCGGCGGCCGCGGCCAGGAAGCGCTCGGTGAGATCGCGTCGCTGGACGGGGTCGACCTCGTAGCGGGGGCGCCGCTCGTCGACGTGCTTGCGGGCCCGGCCGGCCAGTTGCCGCACCGCCGCCTCCCCGCGCTCCAGCATGGCGGCGATCTCGGCGTACGGGTAGCCGAAGGCCTCCCTGAGGACGAACACCGCCCGCTCCAGGGGTGACAGCGACTCCAGGACGACGAGTACGGCGAGCGAGACGGAGTCGGCGAGGACGGCGCGCTCGGCGGTGTCCTGGACGGTGTCGCCGAAGTCGGTGACGTACGGCTCCGGCAGCCAGGGGCCGACATACGTCTCGCCGCGCGCCTTGACCTGGCGCAGCCGGTCGATGGCGAGGCGGGTGGTGATGCGCACCAGATAGGCGCGCGGTTCGCGGACCTCGGACCGGTCCGCGCCGGACCAGCGCAGCCAGGCCTCCTGCACCACGTCCTCCGCGTCGGCCACGCGCCCGAGCATGCGGTATGCGACCCCCAGCAGGACGGGGCGGTGCTCTTCGAAGACGTCGGTCTCGGTTTCGGTGGTCACCGAACCATCCCAGCCGACGCGTCCGGCCCTGTCCAGGCGAAATCGGCGGGGCGGAGGCGGCCCATCCCCGGGTCTACCCGTCGGTAGCAATTGCTGACAAGGTGTCTACACAATGCCGGCCCATGACCCCGACGAGGAGCAGCATGTCCGCCACCGCCTCCTTCAAAGTCCCCACTCCGTACGGCCCGCAGAGCATGACGGTCTCCTACGCGCGCGTGGGCACCGGCGAACCGCTGCTCCTGCTGCACGGCATAGGCCACCACCGTCAGGTGTGGGACCCGGTCATACCCGTCCTGGCGGCCGAGCGCGAGGTGATCGCCGTGGATCTGCCGGGGTGCGGACAGTCCCCGGCGCTGCCGGACGGGCTGGCGCACGACCTGCCGACGATGAGTGTGGTGCTCGGCGCGCTGTGCGAGGCGCTGGAGCTGGAGCGGCCGCATGTGGCGGGCAACTCGCTGGGCGGACTGCTGGCCCTGGACCTCGGCCGGGCGAACCGTGCGCGATCCGTCACCGCGCTGTCGCCGGCCGGGTTCTGGTCGGAGCTGGAGCGGCGGTACGCCTTCACCGTCCTGACCGGGATGCGGCGCACCGCCGAGCGGATGCCACTCCCCCTCGTCGAGTGGCTGTCCCGCTCGGCGGCCGGGCGTGCCGGACTGACCAGCACCATCTACGCCCGCCCGGGCCGCCGTTCGCCCGAGTCCGTGGTCGCCGAGACGGTCGGGCTGGCGCGCGCGCAGGGCTTCTTCGAGACCCTCCGTTCGGGCCGGGAGGTGAGGTTCACCGACGATGTGCCGGGGATTCCGGTCACGGTGGCCTGGGGCAGCAGGGACCGGCTCCTGGTGCCCCGCCAGGGCGTCCGGGCGAAGCGGATCATTCCGCGGGCCCGGCTGGTGCGGCTGCCCGGCTGCGGCCATGTGCCGATGAGCGACGATCCGGCGCTGGTCGCCCGGGTGCTGCTGGACGGCAGCCGCTGAGCGCGCCGTACGGTCACTCGGCCAGCGCCTCGAGGACCACCTTCAGGACGGTCGGGTTGTAGGGCATGGCGGCGTGTGCGGTGTGGTCGTCCGGGGCGAGGTCCTGCAGGACGACGTTTCTGACGTGGCGGCCCTCGGTCCCGGCGAGCGCGCAGGAGGTGTACGGGGTGACCACGTCGTCGTAGGAGGTGGCGATCACCGTGTGCCGGACGCCCTCCGTGGTCTCGCCCAGATCGGCGAGTTCGCGCTGGAAGGGGTGGTCGTGCTGGAGCTGGGGCCAGGCCGGGACGACGGTGCCCACGGCGCCCTGCTCGACCAGTTCCCTGGCGCCCGGGATCTGCCGGGCGAGGTTCATCAGGCCCTGGGCGGTGACGCCGTGGTTGCTGGGGGCGATGCCGACGAAGTTGTGCACCTTGGGGGCGCCGCCCAGGGCGTTGAGGTAGTAGCGCGGCATCATGCCGCCCTGCGAGAAGCCGACGAGGTCCACCTGCTCGGCGCCGGTGCGCCGCAGGACCTCGTCGACGAACTCGCCGAGCTGCCGGGCCGACGTCTTGATGTCGCCGAGCCCGAAGAGCACCGGGTGCAGGTGCCGGCCGTAGTCGAGGCGGAAGACGCGGTGGCCGCCGCGCCGCAGCAGCGGGGTGGCCTCGGTCCAGGTGTAGCCGCGGTTGCCGAAGGTGCCGTGCACCAGCACCACCGGGCGTGGATGTTCCTCGGTCAGGGGCAGGTCCCAGTCGTCCTCCCCCGCCTCCACGTCGACGGCGGCGACGACTCCGGCGACAGCCGCCTGGCCGAGCCCGGCCGCGCGGTGCGGTGCCTCGGTGAGGTCCGTGGCGATGTCGTCCGAGTTGATGCCGGGGATGTGAGGGTGCGGGAGACTCACGGCGATCCGCCTTTCCTGCGGGCAACCTTCCTTCGTCCGCCCGGTCTTACGGCCCCGGCACGCCGATCCCTGACCTGGGTCGGCCGGCCAGTCGGGGCACCAGGCGGGCGGTCGCGGCGCGCAACAGCCTGACGTACCAACCCCACTTCACCTCGCGCGCCACCCGTCCGGTCAGCGCGCGCTCGGCGCAGTCCAGGCTGTGCCGGAAGGCCGCGTCGTGCATGGGGCGGAAGAACAGCAGCCAGCCCAGCCAGCGCACCCCGTGCGGGCGCAGGACGAGGGTGTTGCGCAGGACGGTGTGCTCCTGGTCCAGCGGTTCGACGCTGAACTCGTGGAAGCCGTCGAATCCGCGCGGTCCGGTGAACCGGAAGCGCACCCAGTGGCCCGGCACATAGTGGCTCACCACATAGCGCACCGGGCCGTGGCCGCCGGACACCCCCACGGCCAGCGGCCCGTCGAAGCGCACCGGCGGCCAGTCGGGCGGCCAGAGCCGGTCGTCCGCGCGGCCCAGCCGGTCGATGAGGGCGCCGACGGCCTTCTGGGGTGCGGGCAGGACACGTTCGTGGACGTTCAGCACAGCGATCACCGCTACTGGCTGCCCGGCCCCGCGCGCCCGGGAACTCCCCCGAAAGGGGAACCGAAGAGCACGCCCGGCGCACATCGCCCGCCCCGCACTCCGGTTCAGTCGTCCATGAGCCGCAGCAGCGGTCCCGTCATGGCGGTGGTGGCGAGCGCCATGACCACCAGCATGGCGAACAGCGCGGGCGAGAGCAGTCCGGCCGCGAGTCCCGTGTTGAGGATGATCAGTTCGGTCAGGCCCCGGCAGTTCATCATCGCGCCGAGCTGGGCCGACTGCCGCCAGGAGAAGCGCAGCAGGCGCGCGGGCACCACCGTGCCGACGAACTTCGCCGCGGCCGCGGCGGCCAGGACGGCCAGGCAGACGAGCCAGCCGGTCGCCCCGGGCACCGCGCCGAGACGGGTGCTCAGGCCCACGGCCATGAAGAACGACGGCAGCAGCATCCAGCTCGTGAGTCCCTCCACGCGCCAGGCGATCTGCTCCACCGCCTCGGTGCGCGGCATGGCGAGGCCGGCCGCCACCGCCCCGAACAGCGCGTGCACCCCGATCTGTTCGGTGGCGAGCGCGCACAGCAGGACGGTCACGAGGACGATGGACGCCGTGCGGGCCGCGGCCATCGGGCCGTCGCAGCGCCGCGGTGCGAGCAGCCGCCGCAGCAGTGGGCGGAGCACCCGCCACACGACGAGGCCGAACAGCACGACCCAGCCGACGGTGATGCCCACGGCCACCGGCGATCCGCCGCTCGCGATGGCCAGGACCAGCGCCAGCAGGCACCAGGCGGTGATGTCGGCGACGCTCGCGGAGGCCATCGCGAGGGTGCCGAGCCGGGTGGTGAGCCGGCCCTCGTCGGACAGCAGCCGGGCCAGCACGGGTACGGCCGTGACGCTCAGGCTCAGCCCCATGAAGAGCACGAACGGCACCGCGCCCACACCGTCGGGCCGGTAGGCGTCCGGGAGGGCCAGGGCGACCAGCACCCCGGTCAGAAAGGGGATGGCGATGCCGGAATGGCCGATAAGTGTCGATGCGGACAGTCCGTCGCGTCGCAGCGCGCTCAGTGACAGCTCGCGCCCCACGGTGAACATGAAGAGGGTGACGCCCAGTTGGCCCAGCGTGGTGAGGAACGGGAACACCTCGGGCGGCAGGAGCCATCGTTGGGCGTCGGGCGACAGCGCGCCGAAGACGGAGGGACCGAGCAGCACGGCGATGGCGATCTCCCCCACCACTCGGGGCTGTCCGACCCTGCGCGCCAGTGCGCCGGCCCATGCGGCGCAGGCGGTCACCAGGGCCAGGACGCCGAGGATCCGATACAGGGGCACGGCCGCGGAGTCGGCGGGCGCCTGCCCGGTGGGGCCCGCGTAGCCGACCGAGGCGAGGATCAGCGCCGTGGCGCCGACGGGTATCCCGACGAACGCGCCGTAGCCGAGCAGCACCCGGCGCGGGGCGAGGGCGGCTGCGGGTTCGCAGAGGTCGGGCGTACTGGCCTTCACGGGCGGCTCCTTGACGAGCGCGGTGGCGCCTGGTCGGTGCCGTGATCTCTGCCCGTGCTCGCCGGAATTCGCGCTCTGCCGCATTGGCGTTCGACGGTGCGAGGGCGAAGACCGGCCAAGGTCCGGGCGGTGGCCGGATGGGGGCAGGGGGAAGCCGGACCCGAGCGTAAAGAGAAGAGACAGGCGCAACCGGCACGTCGCATATGCGAGAGGAGCACTCATGGCCGCCAAGCCGCACGGCGTGCGAGGCCCTGGTCCCCACGAGGCCGGTCGAGGTGACGCGGAGCCGGAGCCATGGCGTCCGCTGCTCGCCGAGCCGGCCGTGGCGGAACTGCTCGAAGACCGGCTGGTGGCGGCGGCGCTGCGGGAACTGCCCCGGCTCGTGCCGCCGCGCACGGCGGTGCACTCGCTGCGTACGTTCCTGCTGGCCGACGCGTACGCGCGCCGCCACGGCATCGACTCCGACCGGCCGGGGCTGTTCGTCGCGGCGGCGTTCCACGACACCGGGCTGACGTCGGGCGGCGCACGGGTGCGGGGCGGATTCCCCGGCCGTTCGGCCGCGTCGCTCGACCGCTTCCTCGCCGGGCACGGCGTGGCCGAGGCGCGGTGCGCGGCGCTGACCCGGGCGGTCCGTGAGCACATGCGGCCCTGGCCCGCCCCGCACGCGGGCCCGGAGGCACGGCTGCTGCACTTCGGGGCCTGGCTGGACGTCACCGGTCGCGGCGGCCACCGGCTGCCGGGCGAGCGGCGGCGGTTGGCCGCGCTCGCGCCCACTCCCTGGTTCGCCCTGTCGTTCTCCGCCCGGGTGGCGGCCTGCGGGCTGCGCCGGGCACTGCCGGGTCCGGCGGTCTGACGGCCGCCGGACACCGGTCCGGCACCGCGCTTTTCCCGTCGCGAAAGGACGAAGACGTGCAAGACGACCAGCGTGCTTTCGATGTCGCCATCGTCGGGGGCGGCATCGGCGGAACGATGCTGGCGGCGATCCTCGCCCGCCACGGCGTGCGGGTGCTGCTTCTGGAGGGAAGCGGGCACCCCAGGTTCGCCATCGGAGAGTCCACCGTCCCCGAGACCACCTTCGGCCTGCGGGTCCTGGCCCGCCGCTACGACGTCCCGGAGATCGAGCACCTGGCGACCAACGGGGCGCTGCGCCGCCATGTGTCGTCGAACTGCGGCGTCAAGCGCAACTTCAGCTTCGTCTACCACCGCGAGGGAGAGCCCACCCGCGCCGAGGAGTGCACCCAGTACCCCACCTGGGGGCCGCCGCTCGGACCCGACTCGCACTACCTGCGGCAGGACGTCGACGCGTACATGTTCCATGTCGCGGTCTCCTACGGCGCCACCGCGCACACCCACACCGTCGTGGACGACGTGAAGTTCGACGAGGACGGGGTCACGCTCGTCACCCGGGAGAAGGGCACCTTCCAGGCGTCGTACGTCGTCGACGCCGGCGGTATGCGGGCCCTGCTGCCCGAGCGGCTGGGGCTGCGGCAGGAGCCGCCGTACCGCACGCGCTCGCGCACCGTCTTCACGCACATGGTCGGCGTGCGCCCCTTCGACACCGTCGCGCCCCCGCGCGAACAACACGGCATGCCCAGCCCGTTCAGCCAGGGCACGCTGCACCATCTCTTCGAGGGCGGCTGGTTCTGGGTCATCCCGTTCGACAACCACTCCGCGAGCACGAGCGAACTGTGCAGCGTCGGCGTCAATCTCGACCTGGACCGCTATCCGCGTCCCGAAGGGGTCGGCGCTCAGGAGGAGTTCTGGCGCCATGTGCGGCGGTTCCCCAGTGTGGCCCGGCAGTTCGAGCGGGCGCGGGCGGTACGGCCGTATGGGTCGACCGACCGCACCCAGTTCTCCTCCCGGACGGTGGTCGGCGACCGGTGGTGCCTGCTGCCGCACGCCGGTGAATTCATCGACCCGCTCTTCTCCAGCGGGCTGGCGGTCACCGTCATGGCGCTCAACGCGCTGGGGCACCGGCTGATCGGCGCGGTGCGCGAGGACGATTTCGACACCGCGCGGTTCGCGTATCTGGAGAACTGGATCAAGCGGATGTTCCGGTTCTACGACGACCTGGTGTCGTGCAGTTATCTGTCGTTCGACGACTTCGAGTTGTGGAACGCCTGGAACCGGGTGTGGACCATCACCACCCTCTACGGGACGAACGCGCAGAACCAGGCGGCCGTGGCATTCGAGAAGACGCGTGATCCGGCCTGTTTCGACGCTTTGGAGAAGGCTCCTTATCGGGGCCTTCAGGGGGTCGACAATCCCTGGGTGGGGCAGCTCTTCGAGCAGGCCCGGGACGCCGTACTGGCCTATGGGGCGGGGGATCTCACGAAGGACCAGGCCGTCGAGCACATCTTCGCCCTGCTGCGGGAGAGCGAGTTGTGCCCGGCGGTGTGGGGCACGCTCGACCCCGAGGACCGCTGCCCGTCCGGGGTGTTCACCCTGTGGCCGCTGATGCGGATCCTGCTGTGGGGCAAGTTCCGCTCGCCCCGGCACGTCAGGGGCATGTACTTCACGGGGGGCGCGCGGCTCGTGGGCAAGGAGGCCGTGCAGGCCCTCACCACCGATGTGCGGCGCGGCGGCCTGCTGGTGCGGCAGACCGCGCGGGACATGTGGGTCAACTGGAACCGCGACTGGGCCCGGCGGGAGATTCCCGCCCGAAAATAGGAACGGCAGCGCCCGGAAAATTCATTTCTGCACATTCCGGGATACGGGCTTACGGTTTGCCGCACCGGCACCTCGGGTAGGAAAAAATTGTGGCCCACAATCTGAATTCGGGCCACCATTCCCCCTGCTCGATCGAGAGACTACGGGCTGCACTCCATATGGCGCGACATTCCACCTGCCCCTCGCCCGCCCAATGCTCCTGGGACGACATATCCCAGCACCGGGACCGCCTCATGCGGCTGGTCCGACGCCGACTCCCGAGCCATCAGGACGCCGAGGACTGCGTGCAGGAGACGATGGCCCGGGCAGCCGCGCACTCCGCCCTGGACGGCAGCAGGCTGGGTCCCTTCCTCACCTCCGTGGCGCTGCGCCTGTGCACGGACTTCTACCGTGACCTGGAACGACGCAGACGCCTGTTAGAGCGGACGGCCTTCCTGGACGCCTCCGGGACGACCGAGGAGGACGTCTGCGACGAGGACTTCGGCAAATGGCTGCTCGACCAGGTCCAGCAGCTTCGCGGGCGGGAGCAGGAAGTGATACTCGCCCGGGCCAAGGGAATTTCCACGGCGGAATTCGCGCGCATCCACAATATCTCCCTCAAGGCGGCCGAGGCCGCTTTCACCAGAGGGCGAGCACGCCTCAGAACGGCCTGTGTGAAGGCCATGGAAGACGTCCCGGGATAACGGAAACCGAAGGGAAATTCGCTCATGTCCAACAAGAACATGCAGGACATTCTCAAGGACCTCGTGGGCAATATGGCCGACAGCGGAAAGGAGGCGTTCGACGACATTCTCAACCGCCCCGAGAAGTCGTCGTCGGCCACCGGCTCCGTAGAGGCCCTGGCCGGGCTGCCGGCAAACGCCCTGGCGGCCCTGTCCGGCGCCGCCAACCCGGCCGCGCTGCTCGCGGGGGCGGCGAATCCGCTCGGGGCGGTCACGGGAGCGGCCGGCAATCCGCTGGCCGCGCTGACGGGGGCGGCGGGAGCGGCCGGCGCCGCCAACCCGCTCGCGGCGCTGACCGGGGCGGCGGGCGCCGCGGGCGCGGCCAACCCCCTCGCCGCCCTCACGGGGGGCGGCGCCAACCCGCTGGCCGCGGTGGGCGGCGCGGCGAACGCGCTCGGTGGGCTCGGGCAACTCGCCGGGGGCGTCGGCCAGTTGGCTGGCGGAGTCGGACACGCCGCCGAGGGCGTGGGCGACGTGCTCTCGCTGCCGGCCCAGCTCACCCAGCTCCTGGAACTGATCCCGCAGCTCATCCAGGCGCTGCAGGCCCAGGCCGGCAAGGCCACGTCGGCCTGACGGGCGGTACGTCCGAGTACGTCCGACGCACTCGGGCCGACCGGAACACGGTGCCGGTGACCGGCGGCGCAGGCAACCGCCCGCCGCCGGTCATCGACCCGGCCCTCGCGACCCGCTCGACCCGCTCTACCTGAGGAGATCACTCACGATGGCGTCCGTCGTCGGGGATCGGCTGCGGCTGGTGGTCAAGGTGCTCGGAAGCCTCGTCGTCGACGAGGTCGGCCAGTCCACGCGGCTGCGCAGACGTACGAGACAGGACCAGGAGGACGGCGCCGGGGCCGAGGAGCGACGGGCCAAGGCCGTGCGGCACGCCCTGGAGAGTCTCGGCCCCTTCTATGTGAAGCTCGGTCAGATCCTGTCCACCCGGCCCGACATGGTGCCGCAGTCGATCCGGGACGAACTGCAGAACCTGCACGACCAGGTCGACGTCCAGCCGTTCCCGGTCTTCGAGTCGGTACTGGCCCAGGACCTCGGCCCGGACTGGAAGCTGCGGTTCGACGACATCGACACCGTCGCCCCGCTCGGCGCCGCCTCGCTCGCCCAGGTGTACCGGGTGACGCTGCCCGGGGGCCGGCCGGCCGTGGTCAAGATCCAGCGGCCCGGCATCCGCGAGGGCGTGTTCGCAGACATGGCCCTGATGCGCCGCGCGTCGCGGATCGTGGCCCGGGTCGCGCCCCGCTTCAACGAGGTCATCGACATCGAGGCGATGCTCGGCTCGGTCTTCGACGCGATGGAGCCCGAGCTGGACTTCACCGGCGAGGCCCGCAACATGGACGAGGCCCGGCAGTACGTACGTGACTTCCGCACCCTGGAAGTGCCCAGGGTGCTGCACGCGAGCCCACGGGTCCTGGTCCAGTCGCTGGCCCCCGGGACGTCGGTACGGCACATCGACCGCGGCCACTTCACGGACGACGAGCGCATCGAGATCGGCCGCGACCTGCTGCGCTTCATGTACCACGGGTACTTCGTGCACCGCGTCTTCCACGCCGACCCGCACGCGGGCAACGTCTTCGCGGCACCCGGCGGACCCGCGACGCTGATCGACTGGGGCATGGTCGGCCGTCTGGACCGCCGTACCAGCCTCCAACTGCTGCCGCTGTTCATGACGTTGGCGCAGAACGACGGCGCCGGGCTCGCGCACCACTGGGCCGAGATGGGCCGGGTGACGTCCTGGTCCAACATGCCCGCGTTCGCCGCGGACATGGCGGCGTTCGTGCCCAAGGTCTCCCATCTGTCCCTGGAGGACCTGAACTTCGGCGTCTCCCTGACCACCGTGCTCGCGAAGGCGACCAAGCGGGGCATCGGCTCACCCCCGGCGGTCTCGCTGCTCGGCAAGTCCTTCGCCAACCTCGACGGCTCGGTGCGCTGCCTGGCCCCCGAGATCACGCTGCCGGAGGTGTTCCAGGGCGAGGTGCCGAAGATCCTCTTCGCGCTGGGCCGCGAGTTCCTGGGGCGGCACCAGTTCGCCCGCAACTCCATGGAGCTGCTGCTCGCCGCCGTCACCAGCCCCGAGCAGGTGCGCGGGGTGCTCGGTGACATCGCCAACCGCCAGTTCGCGCTGCAGGTCCACGAGCCGCGCACCACCGCCGCGATGGGCGGCCAGCGCCCCACGCGCCCGTCCGGCGGCCTGCTCGCCCTGGGCGCGATGGCCTACCTGCTCGCCCGCCGCCGCTCCCGCTGACCCGCCGCCCTGCCGCACGACCTCGACGCTCTCCATGCCCATACGGAGGTTCGCCTTGCCCGAGACCACCCGCCCGCAGACCCCGTCCGCGCCGGGCGGCACGCTGCCCGACGGCACAGCACCGCCGTACGGCCTCTCGCGTGTCGCGCTCTGGACGGCCGCCGCGCACGCCGCCGAGTGCGGCCGGGACGCGCCGTATGTGCTCGATCCCTGGGCGGCGGACTTCCTGCACGCGGCCCGGTTCGGCGACGGGCCGCCCGGCGACGGCCCGTTGCAGCGGCTGCTGCCCGACTGGGCCGTGGTGCGCACCCGCTTCTTCGACGAGCACCTGCTGACCGCGTCCCGCTCGGGCTGCCGCCAGGTGGTGCTGCTCGGGGCCGGTCTCGACACCCGGGCCTTCCGGCTGCGCTGGCCGACAGGAGTGCACGTCTTCGAGGTCGAGAGCCCTGCCGTACTGGACTTCAAGGACCGTGTGCTGGACTGGCACCCGCCCACCTGCGGGCGGCGCAGCACGGTCGCCGTCGATCCGGCCGGGCGCTGGGCCGAGGACCTGCTCGCGGCGGGCTTCGACCCGCGCCGGCCCACCGCGTGGCTGGGCGAGACGATCCTCTACCACCTCGAACCCGGGACGGTGGAGTCGATCGTCGGCACGATGACGGAACTCTCCGCGCCCGGCAGCACGTTCGGCGCCGAGTGCGTGAACAGCGAGTCCGCCTCCTCGTCGTTCGTGGCGCCCTTCCTGGAGGCCCTGTCCGCCACCGGCATCGCCTGGCGCTGGCAGCTCGCCGATCCGGAGGCCTGGTGGGCGGGGCACGGCTGGGAGGCCCGCGTCGCCGACCTCTTCACACTGCCGTATGTCGTCCAGCGGCTCTCCCCGTATCTGCCGCTGCTCACCGAGGCGGCGGCGAGGTGCGTGTTCCTGACGACCGGCACGCTGAAGAAGTAGTGCGGGATGCGAAGGGGCCCCGGCCGTGTCGGCGGCCGGGGCTCCTGTTCGTCCCTCGATACGGCAGGCTACGCCCGCTCCAGTTCCAGCAGTGCCGCCAGCCACAGGTCCGGGAGTTCGTCGGCTCCGGCCAGCGTCTCGTCGTGCACGACCGTGAGGCACGCGGTGTCGTGCTGGCTCGTCAGCGTCGCCAGGAAGCGGATGCCGGCCGCCAGTCCGGAGAAGACGGCGGCGCTTCGGGAGGCGGCGCCCTGGTGGACCAGGGCGGCACCGAAGTTCACGCTGCTCGCCGGTCCGGCGACGACGTCGCCGTTGACCATCCGCGTGCCCAGTCGGGCGCCGAGGGCCCGTGGCGTGGCCGCCAGCAGCAGGCGGACGGCGTCCCGGCGCCGGCTCGCGCGCAGGTGGCTCGTGGCCGCGACGACCCGGGCGAAGGCGGCGAGCGGCGACGGCTCGTCGCAGGGCAGCAGGAGCCGGGCGGTGACCATCCGGTTGCCGGGGACGCACTCCTCGCCCGGCGCGCGCACCGACATGGGTACGGCGACCGGCAGCGGCGGATGCGGCGTTCCGGTCGCCTTCATGTGCCAGGTGTGGACGGCGTGGGACAGGGCGGTGAGATAGACGTCGTTGACCGTGCCGCCGTGCGTACGGCCGATGGTGCGCAGCCTGGCCAGGGGGGTGAGCGTCCGGCACAGCGTGATACGGCCGCTGCTCGCGCCGTCGACGGCCGGCTTGGGGGTGGGCCCGCGGAAGCCGCCCACGGCGTCGCCGAGCGCACCGGCGATGCCTCGGGCGGTCGGCCGGGCGGGGCGGTACGCGGCGGGGCCGCCCTCGGGGTGGTCGGCGAGGAGGGCCCGGGCGGTGTGGGCGGCGCCGACGCCGTCCTGGATGGTGTGGTCGGAGCGGTAGCAGAGGCTGTAGCCGCCGGTGGGCCCGTGCACCAGCCACACGTCCCACCGGGGCCGGCTGTCGGGGTTCACCGGCCGGGTCAGCATCAACCGCCCGGCCTCCGCGTCGTCGGCGTGCTCGGGCAGCCGCGCCTCGTGCACATGCTGCTCGACGGCGATCCGCTCGACGCGCCGGAACCGGGGGCGGTCCGGCGCGATGCGGTAGCGCAACGCCGGGATCCGGTGGGCGCGTTCGGCCACGCGCGCGCGTACGGCGTCCAGGCTCGGCGCCCGCCCGCCGAACGTGAACACGAAGACGACCGGCAGCGGTCTGCCGTGTGTGGCCAGGCGGTAGGCGAGATCCGCGGTACCCATCCGAAGCACCGGCGGCAGACAGCCGTCGGCGCCGAGGGGGCGTCGGGTGGTCATGGGGGGCTACCTCCGTGTTGGTGGGGCGGCCGGTGGGTCCGGGTGGTGGGGCGTGTCGGTGGGGCGGGTTGGCGGGTCCCAGTGGTCGGCCGAGTCGGTGGGACGGGCTGGCGGTTCCAGGTGGTGGGGGCGTGTCGGCGGGACGGGCGGCGGGCCATGGTGATCGGCCAAGTCCGTGGGGCAGCCGGTGTGTCCAAGTGGTGGGGGCATATCGGCGGGACAGGCGGCAGACCCCAGTGATCGGCCAAGTCCGTGGGACGGCCGGTGAGTCCAAGTGGTGGGGGCATATCGGCGGGACAGGCGGCGGGCCCTGGTGATCGGGCAAGTCGGTTGGACGGCCAGTGGGTCCCGGTGATCGGCCAAGTCGGTGGGGCGGGTTGGTAGGACGAGTTGGTGCGATGGGCTGGAAGACCGGGTGCCGCGACCGAGCCGGCGGGGCCGAGCGGCGAGCCGGGGCCGGCGGGGCCGAGCGGTGAGCCGGGGCCGGCGGGGCCGAGCGGTGAGCCGGGTCGGCGGGGCCTAGCCGTGGCCCAGGCCGGTGTGGCCGGTGGGCGTCGCGCCGCTGTTGACGGTCGGGGCCGGCATACCCCGTCGGCGGTACGGCGCCACAGCGGCGTACACCACCGCGCGCCCCGCCTGCCCCGGGCTCCCTCGCACCACCGCGCGCCCCGCCTGCGCCGGGCTTCCCCTCTCGCGCTCGGCGCCCGCGAGGTGCCTCCCCATGCTTGCTCGATTCCGCGCGTGCCCGGCTTCCTCGTCGGGGGCATGTCGGTGGACCGGTCCTCAACAGGCCCCCCGCGTCGCCCGCCCCAGCGCGTCCAGATAGGTCCGCAGCAGGGGCCGGGCGGGGCCGTGTACGGGCATGCGTGGGGCGGTCGGGCGGTGCCAGGGCAGGGGGCCGCCGGGTTCGGGGTCAGGGTCGTCCAGGAGGGTCGCGGCGATGTGGGTGCCATGGGCGACCGAGAGCGCCAGGCCGTGGCCGCAGCAGCCGCCGATGTACCAGACGTGGGGCAGGCCGCGGACGGGGCCGACCACCGGCAGTCCGTCGCCGGTCATGCCGATGCGGCCGGACCAGCGGTGGGTGACCGGCAGATGGGCGAGTTCCGGGTGCAGGGACCGCACCCAGCGGGCCAGCCACGCCCAGGCCCGCTCCCGCGCGGCGCGCAGCCGTGCCGCCCCGAGTCCGGTCGGGAGGGTGACCGTGCCGCCGCCCGCGACCAGCCCGCCGTCGGGAAGCGGCCGGAAGTACGGGCCCATCGGCAGGACGTCGACCAGGGCGTACCCCTCGTGCCCGCCCAGTGCCTCGTACGCCTCGTCGCTCACGGGCGCGGTGGCGAGGCCGTACACCTCCAGCGGCAGGACCGTGCCGACCGGCAGCCCCAGTGACCGCGCGGCGGAGTTGACGGCCAGCACCACCTGCCCGGCCCGCAGCCTGCCGTGCGGGAAGAGCAGCTCGGAGCCGGCCCGCTCCCCCGCGCGGATCGCCAGCAGTGGGCTGTGCCCGTGGAACCGCACGCCCTTGGCGGCGCAGGCGCGGGCGAGGGCTCCGGTCAGGGCGGCCGGGTCCAGGGTGGCGGCGGTGCGGTGCAGCAGCCCCGCGGTGTACGGCACACCCACGCGCGCGCGTACCTGGGCGCCGGACAGCTCCGGCACGTCCAGGCCCAGCGCGCGATAGGCCCGGGACTGCCGCTCGAGCGACGCCAGGCCGGCCGGTGCGCGCGTCGCCATGATCTGCGCGCCGGGCCGCAGCCCGCACGGCACGTCGAGCCGCCGGCACAGATCGAGGACCGCCGTCACCGCCCGTACGCTCGCCAGATGCATCCGGCGTGCGGCCCAGGGCCCATGGCGGCGTACGGCGCGGTCGATCGCGGGTCCGGCCCGCGGGCCCAGCAGACCGGTGCCCCGGCCGCTGGCCCCGGCGGCCGGGCCCTCGGCGTCGATCACCACGATGTCGCGGCCGGGGGCGCGCTCGGCCAGGCGGTAGGCGCAGGCGAGGCCGGCCAGACCGGCCCCGACCACCGCCACGTCCGCCGTGGCCGTGCCGTGCAGCGGGGGCTGTGCGGGCAGTTCGGGCAGGGTCCAGGCCGGGACTCCGTCCGCCGACGGCGTCATCCGCTGCCCTCCGGCACGAGTTCGCGCAGCGAGCGGAACCGGCGGTCGTGCCACAGCAGCGGGCGCCCGCCGCCCACGTGCACGGCGGCGACCTGCCCGACGACCAGGTGATGGTCACCGTAGCCCCGTACATCCGCCACCAGACACACCGACCAGGCCAGCGCCCCCGCGATCACCGGGACGCCGAGGACCTGCCGGGTGTCGGTGCCGGCGAACCGCCGGGGGGCGGGTGTCGTCGGGTTCGCGAACCGGCCGGCCAGGTCGTGCTGTTCCTCGCGCAGCAGGTGGACCGCGAAGGCGCCCCGGGCGCGGACGGCGGCGAGGGTGCGGGAGCCGTCGCGCAGACAGGCCAGGAGCAGCGGCGGCCGGGCCGACAGCGAGGTCACGGCGGAGACGGTCATGCCAAGGGGTCCGTCCTCGCCCCGGGCTGTCACGACGCTCACGCCGGCCGCCAGTTTGGCGTAGAGGGCGAGACAGCGGGGGGCTCCGGGGCCGGGCTCGTCGCGGAGGGGGTCGTCGTACGGGGAGGGAGGGGAGGGATCAGCCGTGAGCGGACGCGGCGCACTCATCGGTCACCTCCGCGCCCACCAGCCCCGCCACGATGCGGGCGATGTTGGTCCGCAGCGTGGACTCGGCGACGGGGTCGAGGATCTCGGCGAGGGTCGGGATGCCGAGGTCGAAGGAGGCGGTGAAGACGATGAGCGTGCCGCCGTCGCGCGGTTCGCAGCGCCAGCTCCCCTCGAAGGTCTGGAAGTCGCCGCTGAGCTGCTCGAAGGTGAGGGTGAGCGTGTCCGGCGCGAAGGTGTCGCGTTCCCGCCACCGCATCAGCCCGCCCCGGAACGACACGGTCCAGTCCGACACCACCGAGCCGTCGGGCAGCGTGTCCACGCTCACCTCGCGCACGGTGTCGGTGAGTTCGGGGTAGCGGCGGAAGTCGGTGATGCGGTGGTAGACGGCGGCCGGCTCCTGGCCGTCGGCGATCGCGTGCAGGACCACATGACGCATGGTCGATCGGTTCCTTTCCGGGATTGCGTCCGGTAGCTGTGGGGGGCAACCGGTCAGTGAGGTCAACCGGCCATACGCGCGGCGGTTACGTGCAGGGCCTCCGCGAGCGTGGTGAAGAACTGGTCGAGCGCGGCGTCCTCGACCACGGCCGGCGGGGTCAGGCGCAGCACGCGGGTCGAGTTCAGGGAGTGGTTGACGAGGACGCCGCGGGCGATGAGCTCCAGCAGGAGTTCGCCGACCGCGCGCTCCTCGGTGAACTCGATCCCGATCAGCAGCCCGCGCCCGCGCACGTCCTGGACGAGGATCTCGCGGTACGGCGCGCAGGTCTCCCGTACCCCGGCGAGGATGCGCGCGCCGAGGCCGGCCGCGCGGGCCACGGTGTCCTCGCGCTCCATGGTCCGCACGGCGGCGAGGGCGGCGGCGCAGGCGATCGGGGAGGCGCCGAAGGTGGAGGTGTGCAGATAGGGGTCCCGGCTGAAGGGGGCGTAGGCCTCCGCCGTGGCGACCATCGCGGCGACCGGTACGACGCCGCCGCTGAGGCCCTTGCCGACCAGCAGCATGTCCGGGCGGACGCCCTCCGCGTCCACGCCCCACCAGGTGCCCAGCCGGCCCAGCCCGGTCTGGATCTCGTCCACGACGAGCAGCGCGCCGAACTCGCGGCACAGCGCGGCGACTTCGGTGAGGTAGCCGGGTTCCGGGATGTGTACGCCGCCCTCGCCCTGCACCGGCTCGACGATGACGCAGGCACGGTCGCGGCGGGCGGCCAGCGCCTGCTTGAGGTCGGCGGCGTCACCGTAGGCGACCTGGGTGGTGTCGGGCAGCAGAGGCTGGAAGGGCGCCTGGTAGGTGGCGTTGGCGGTGACGCTGAGGGCGCCGAGCGTCTTTCCGTGGAAGCCCTTGCGGGTCGTGACGATCGCGTTGCGGCCGTGTGCGCGGGCCAGCTTGAGGGCGGCTTCCGTGGCCTCGGCGCCGGAGTTGACGAAGTGGACGAAGTCCAGTCCCGACGGGGTGTGGGCGGCCAGCGCCTGCGCGGCGCGCGCGGCGACCGGTTCCAGGAAGACGCGGCTGGCCAGCGGGTGGAGGTCGATCTGCCGGTGCACCGCCGCGACGACGGCCGGGTGCCGGTGGCCGAGGATGAAGACGCCGTACCCGCCGAAGTCGAGGAGCCTGCGACCGTCGTCGGTGTGGATCCAGCAACCTTCGGAACGCACCTCGGCCATACCACCGAGCACCCGGCCCATGACGGCCCGGCCGGAGCCGATGTGGCGCAGGTAGAGGTCGAGGGTGCCGGTGGGGGTGGTGGAGGCGGCGGGGGCGGTGGGCGACGACGCGGTCGGCGGGGCGCCGGTGGCTTCTGCGGGTGCGGCGACCGGAGCCTGTACGAGTACGCCGGGCGGCTCTTGTACGGATGCGCCGGTGGACGCCGGTGCGGATGCGCCCGGCGCCCCCTGCGCTGGTACGCCGGGTGCCCCCTGAACGGATGCACCCGGCGACCCCTGCGCGGATACACCGCTCGGCGCCGGTGCGGATACGTCCGCCGTGTCCGGGGAGATCGTCACGACGCCACCTCCGTCCGGGTCGTCATGGCGTGGGCGGCGCGGTGGCGGGTGAGGAGGGCGGGGCGGTCGTCGGCCCAGCTCTCCAGGTTGCGTACGAGCGCGGCGCGGATGTCGGCGTGGCTGGGGCGGGCGCCGCAGTGCGGTTGGCCGAGCGAGGTGTCGAAGGGCAGTTCGCGCTGGAAGACCAGTAGCAGCTCGGCGTAGTGCTGGAACCTGCGGCGCGTGGACTCGGGCAGTGCGGTGCCCTCCAGCATGGGCAGCAGCAGCCGGTGCACCGCCTCGACGGGGATGAGCCGGGGCCGGTGCGGTACGGGCAGGCCGCAGCGGACGGCGAACTCCGCGCAGGTGTCGGCGAGTTCACGCAGCCGCAGCGTCTCCTTGCCCGCGGTGAGCCAGAACTCGCCGCTGCTCACCCCGCCGCGGACGAGGTCGCCGATGGCCCGGCTGACATAGTCCTGCGGGACCATGTCGACGCGGGCGTCGGGCGCGCCCGGCAGCACCGGCACCTGTCCCAGGACCATCGAGCCGAGGGTCTTGGTCAGCCCCTGCACGCCGGCGATCCGGCCGGACGTGGAGTCGCCCATCACGACGGACGGGCGCACGATCGCGCCGGGCAGGTCGGCCTCGCGGACCAGTTGTTCGGCCCGGGTCTTGGAGGCGAGGTAGGCGGCGGCACCGGGGAAGCGGCGTGCGTCCTCCTCGCTGGGGACGCTGGCCACGAACGCGGTGCTCACCAGGTACAGCGGCGCGTCCGCGCGGGCCGCGAGGTCGAGGGTGGTCTCGGTGCCGAGGGTGTTCGTGCGCACGATGTCGGCGGGCGGCATCCGCCAGTTGGTCTCGGCGGCGGAGTGCAGGACGACGTCCACCTCGAGGGCGAGTTCGTGCCAGGCGCGCGGGGTCAGGCCCAGGCGTGGGGCGAGGAGGTCGCCTTGGAGCTCGCGCACCCGGGGGTCGTCCAGGGGGCGGTTGCGGCGCAGGCAGAGCAGATCGAAGTCGGCGCACAGTTCGTCGATCAGGGCCCGTCCGAGGACGCCGGTCCCGCCGGTGAGCAGCAGGGTCGGGCGGTCGTGCGGTGCGTCGTTCGGCGTGGGCAGGGCGGTGGGACGCGGGAGGTGTGGCGGCATGGGTGTGCTCCCCCAACTGGTCTCGGCCGGCACAGGGCGGTGGGTGGCCACGCCGGTCACGCGATGGTCAGCGGACGGTCGGCCAGGTAGTCGGCGAAGGGGCCGGTCATCCTGGCCCGGGACGGCGGGTGCAGGGCCAGTCCGTTGGCGCAGGCGGCGAGGTGGCCGACCTCGTCGGACGTCATGAAGCTGAGCCCGCCGAGCAGTTCGACGGCGCGCGGGACGACCCGGGCCACGGCGTCCTGGACGCCGTAGCGGACGTACAGCGCCTGGGCGAGCGCGGACTCGCCGAGGTCGCCGTCGTCGACGCGGCGGGCGAGGCCTTCGGCGGCGGCCGCGGCGGCCTCGGTCTCGACGAAGAGCCGTACCCGCTCGTGCTCGGGGATCCGGTCGTTGAGCAGGACCCGTTCGACGAGGGCGGAGGCGGTGCCGAGGTAGCTGCCCGTCATCAGGAGCTGGAACCAGATCAGCCCGGCCGTCTGGAGTTCGTCGATGCCTCCTTGGGCGGTGGCCGCGGTGCGCAGCAGCAGCTCCGGCGGTACGACGACGTCGGTGAGCGTGACCTGGTCGCTCTCCGCCCCGGCCAGGAAGGTGCTGGACCAGAAGCCGCTGACGCTGACGCCCTCGCTCTCGGCGGGGACCAGCGCGACGGCGACTTCGTCGCCCTGCCCGTCCTCGCGGGGCACGAGGACGCTGGCGGTCAGCACGTCCATGGAGCGGGCCAGGCTGCACGGGCGCTTGACGCCGCTGATGCGTACGCCGTCCCCGGTGACCTCGGCGGTCATCGTCGGTTCCAGGATGCCGGCGCCGCGGCGGCCCTCGGCGAAGCCGGAGGCGATGATGCGGTTGCTCGCCGCCACGCCCTCGATGAGCATCCACTCCAGCCCCTCGCCCTGGTCGCCCAGGCCGACGAGCGTGGCCATCGAGAAGTGGTGCATGGTGGTCGCCACGGCCAGCGACGGCGAGCGGCTGCCGATGGCCCGCTGCACGCGCAGCGCGTCCAACGCCGTGGCGCCACGGCCCTGATGGGCCTCCGGAACGAGCAGCCCGGGCCCGCCGCTGTCCCGGAAGAACCGGATTCCGGGGCTGTCCGGCCGCTCCAGGTCCATGAGCGGCGTCTCGCGCAGGGCGGGGTCCAGGTCCGGCAGCAGCTTGGCCAGGGTGGTGCGTTCACGCTCGAGGAATCTCATGCCGGTGCGGTCCTCCGAAGGTGTGGGGTGGTCTTCGGGCGTACGGCGGCGCGGGCCGGCGACCTCGTGGGGCGGTCGTGCGGCGGCGCGCGCCGGTGTGCCGGATGGCGTCAGACGGCGTTGGTGGCGCGCAGCAGTCGCCATACGGCGGGGATGCGCGGCTTGCCCAGGAAGGCGATGTACTCCGGGAGCACCACGTGCGGGGCCCACTTCTCCTTGTACTCGAGCTGGGAGACGGCCGGGTAGATCGCCTTGCCGCGCTCGGCGAGCAGTCGGGCGAACCGGGCGAACGTCCGGCTGTGGCCGGGTACTTCGTGTTCCTCGTCGAGTCCGGTGAACGGGGTGAAGCCGAAGTGCAGCCAGCCGGCGCCGTCGGCGACGAGGTGTTCCATGACGGTGGCGTTGAGCGCCTCCATCACACCGGGCGGCGCGTCGGGCCGGCGCCGGCTGAGGTCGTGCAGCCAGCCGGGGCGGCTGCCGTAGACGGGTGAGTAGTTGATGTAGCCGACGGCTTCGCCCTCGATGCGGCCGACGAAGAGCCGGCGGTGGCGTTGCAGCGGCCCGGTGCGCTGGCCGACGAGGAACTGCAGCTCCTTGACGTGGCGGCCCTTGTCGCGCAGCCACGGCTCGTCCACCCGGTCCAGTTCGGCGCAGTCGTCGCCGGGCTGGACCTCGGCGACCTCGAGGCCCGCGCGCCGGGCCCGCGAGATCTTGTTCCGCAGCCGTACGAACCGTGAGCCGCGCAGCGTGAACCGGGCCAGGTCGACCGCGTACGACGCCCCGATCTGGTTGACCGTGAAGCCGTGGGCCGCGTACAGCTCGGCGTCCTCGCGCTGCAGTTGCACGGCGACCAGGCGGCGTCCGGCGTGGGCCACGAAGGAGTCCAGTAGTTGTTCCCGGTGTGCGGGGGCGGTGAACGGGCCGCCGAATTGCAGGACATGGCGTCCGGATCGGCGATAGGCGCACACGCCGTTCCACCGCTGGTCGCGGAAGTACTCGTTGCCGCTGTTCAGGGCGAGAAAGGAGCTGGGGTTGTCGCTGTGTTCGGTGAGTGTGTCAAGCACGGACGGCATGGGCCCGCTCCTCCCGGTCTCGCGACACTTCGGCACCGGCGGCCCGGTATTGCCGTTCGAACGTGCGATAGGCGGGATGAGTTTCGGGTTCGAACGCGACACCGAAAGGTTTGAGCGAGTTTCCGAAGAGGGCTCGGTCTCCGAGGAGGTGGATGGGCAGGGCGAGCAGGGCCCATTCCGGACCGGCGAACAGGGACCACGCCCCGGCCAGGACACCTGCGGTGACCAGGCTGTGCATCGTGTTGTAGGCCACGTAGTAGCCGCGGGCGATGCGCTTGCCCCGGCTGCGCCGGTGGGCGATGGCGCCGGGGATGTAGCCGATGACGTCGATGACCGCGAAGAGCGCCACGAAGACGGCCCAGCGGATCTCGGAGAGGTGCTGAAAGGCGAGCACGAGCGAAACGACCAGAAGGGCCAGCCATTCCATTCGGGCGAATGCGAAGGTGGTCTTCGTCTCGAATCGGTTCTTGGCGTCCACGGGGCTCCAGGAAATGCGCGTGCGATGCGGGAGGCGGGCTTCGGCCGGCTCCTTCCCTGCGGGCTTTCATACCTGTTTACGCGCGAGCGGCCGCAACCCCTCGTAACGCGCGGGCGATTGGCGTGCCCGGCAGCCCAGGACGACGCCCGCGCCGACCAGGGCGCTGCCGACGGCCTGGGGGATGCCGTAGGAGCCGGTTCCGACGAGCGGTGCGGTGCAGGCGGCGGCGACGGGGATGAGCCCGGAGAACAGCGTGGCGCGCTCGGCGCCGAGCCGCTGCATGCCCATGTACCAGCACACGAACCCGATGACGGTCACGATCACCGCCTGCCACAGCAGGGCCGCGGTCTCGGTGGCGTCCGGCCGGCGCAGCCAGGCGCCGCCGTCGATCAGTACCCCGGCCGCCGCGGACTCGACGGCCGCGATGCCGCACACGGTGGCGGACAGCAGACGCGGCCCGAGCGGCCGCAGCACGGGCACGGCGAGCACCGCGAAGCCGACCTCGCCGGCCAGGGCGCACACCGAGAAGGCGATGCCGGCGGCGTCGGTGCGCCCCCAGCCCTGGACCGCGCAGGCACCGAGCACGACCAGCCACGCCCCGCTCAGGACCGTGCGACGGGGGCGGCGCCGCTCCAGGAGGGGGACCAGGACGGCCACGACCACGGGCGCACAGCCGACGAAGACGCCGGGGACGGCCGGCTCGGCGGTGCGTTCGGCGGCGATGACGGCCAGGTTGAAGCCGACCATGCCGACGGCCGCGAGCAGCGCGAGGCGGGCCCACTGGCGGGGCGCGAGGGCACGGAGCCGGGCCCTGGCATCCGGCCCGACGAGGGGCAGGAGCAGCAGGCAGGCAAGCCCGTAGCGGAGGAACTGGCCGCCCGCGTACGGGTAGTCGCCGAGCAGGCTGTTGGCGGTGAAGGAGCCTCCGACGAGGACGCAGGCGAGCGCGGTGAGGAGGGCGCCGCGCGCGGTGGTGGCGTTCATGGCAGCGACGCTAGGCAGCGCCGCGGTCCGCATTAAGGTCCACTTTCATGACGTCATCGCAGACCAATCCGGATCCGCGGGTCGGCTCACCCGTCGGCTCACCCGCCTGGGAGCTGCTGCTGCCCGCCGCCTCGGCGCCCGCACGCGCGCGTGGGCGTGCGCTGCAGGCGGCGTTGCGGGAGGCGGTGCGGTCGGGGCGGCTGGTGTCGGGGACGCGGCTGCCGTCGAGCCGGGATCTGGCGGCCGACCTCGGGGTGTCGCGCGGGCTGATCACCGAGGCGTACGAGCAGCTCACGGCGGAGGGCTATCTGCGCAGCGGCCGGGGTGCCGGGACCTGGGTGGGCGATGCCGTACGGGCCGCCCGGCCACGCGCGCGTGACCTCGCGCCGCGCTCCACCGGCGCCCGGGCCGACTTCGTCGCCGGCACGCCGGACATGTCGCTGTTCCCGCGGGCCGCGTGGGCGGCCGCTCAGCGCGGGGTGCTGTCCGAGCTGCCGCACCACGAGCTGGGCTATCCCGATCCGCGCGGGCTGCCCCGGCTGCGCACGGCGCTCGCGCAGCTGCTGGCGCGCCGCCGGGGCGTGGTCGCGGATCCCGAGCGCATCGTGGTCGTCTCCGGGGTGTCGCAGGCGACGACGGTGCTGGGCTTTGTGCTGCACGCGCGCGGGATACGCGACGTGGGTGTCGAGAACCCCGGAAGCCCGGGACACGACGCCCTCTACGCGGCCGCCGGAGTCGCCACCGTGCCGCTGCCCATGGACGGCGAGGGGCTTGCCGTCGGCCCGCTGCGGGAGTCGGGCGTACGGTCCGTCGTCACGACGCCGGCGCATCAGTTCCCCACCGGCATCGCCTATTCCGCCCGGCGCCGCGCCGAGCTGCTCGACTGGGCGCGGTCCGTCGACGGGTTCGTTCTGGAGGACGACTACGACGGCGACTTCCGGTACGACCGCGCTCCCGTGGGCGCGCTCCAGGGGCTCGACCCGGAGCGCGTGGCCTACGCGGGGTCGGTCAGCAAGTCCCTCGCCCCGGGACTGCGCCTCGGCTGGCTGCTGGTGCCGCAGGCCCTGGCGGAGGACGTCGTGGAGCGCAAGCGGACCATGGACCTCGGTCATCCCACCCTCGATCAGGCGCTGTTCGCCCGGTTCGTGGAGCGCGGCGACTACGACCGCCAGCTCCGCCGCTGCCAGCGCGCGTACCGGGAGCGGCGCGACGCCCTCGTCGCCGCCCTTGAGGAGCACTTCCCGGGCGCTGAGGTCACCGGGATCGCGGCGGGGCTGCATGTCATCGCCGCGCTTCCGGAGCGGTACGGGCCGCAGGAGCGGTTCCTCGCGCGCGTGGGCGCGGCCGGGGTGGCGGTACGCCCTCTGACGCACTACGCGCACGCGCGTACCGCGCACGACGAGCGGCCGGGCGTGCGGCTGGTGCTGGGGTACGCCCATCTGTCACCGTCCCGGATCCGGGACGGCGTACGGCTGATGGCGGGTGCGCTCGCACCGGGCGCGGACTGACCGGGGACACCTTGACCGTCGGGGCCGACGCAGCGTCCTGCGCGTCGGTTCCCTTGTGGATGCGGTCAGTTGTTCACTTGTGGTTTCCGTGTGCGCTGCGGCGCACCAGTAGTTGTGGCACTGCACACTGGCCGGATCCCGCCCCTGGAGGCCTCCATGTCACATCGTCCGTTCCCGGGCCGCCGCAGCGTCCTGCGCGGCTCGCTCGCCGCGTCGGCGGCCCTGACCCTGCCCACGGCGCTCGGCTCGGCCCCCGCGTTCGCCCTGTCGGGGCGGCCCAAGGCTGGCTGGGGCGTACAGACGGGGGACGTGACCTGCGACTCGGGGCTGGTGTGGGTGCGCTCGGACCGCCCGGCCCGGATGATCGTGGAGACGTCCGCGACCGAGTCGTTCCGCAACCCGCGCAGATGGCACGGCCCGCTGCTCGGCGCGGACACGGACTTCACCGGCACGACCCGGCTGCGCGGCCTGCCCTCCGGCGAGCAGATCCACTACCGCGTGCTGCTCGCCGACCCGGACGACCCGCGCCGCACCGGCGAGCCGGTCACCGGCACGTTCCGTACGGCCTCCGCACGGCGGCGCGACGGGGTGCGGTTCGTGTGGTCGGGCGACCTGGCCGGGCAGGGCTGGGGCATCAACCCGGACTTCGGCGGCTACCGGATCTACAACGCGATGGCCGCGCTGGACCCGGACTTCTTCCTGTGCAGCGGCGACAACGTCTACGCCGACGGCCCGATCGCGGCCTCCGTCGCCCTGCCCGACGGCAGCACCTGGCGGAACATCACCACCGAGGAGAAGTCCAAGGTCGCCGAGACGCTGGCGGAGTTCCGCGGCAACTTCCGGTACAACCTGCTCGACGACAACCTCAAGCGGTTCAACGCCCAGGTCCCCTCCATCATCCAGTGGGACGACCACGAGGTGACCAACAACTGGTACCCCGGCGAGATCCTCGGCGACTCCCGCTACACGGAGAAGAGCGTCGACGTCCTGGCCGCCCGCGCCCGGCAGGCGTTCTCGGAGTACTTCCCCATCTCGACCCTGCGCCGCCCCGACGGCCGGGTCTACCGGGTGGTCCACCACGGTCCGCTGCTGGACGTGTTCGTGCTGGACATGCGCACCTACCGCAACGCCAACTCGACGGACGACCAGAGCACCGACGCGCAGGGCATCCTCGGCGCCGAGCAGTTGCGGTGGCTCAAGCGCGAACTGGCCCGCTCCCGGGCCGTGTGGAAGGTGATCGCGTCGGACATGCCGCTGGGCCTGGTCGTGCCGGACGGCACGGACGGCGCGCCGAACATCGAGGGCGTCGCCCAGGGCGACCCGGGTGCGCCGCTGGGCCGTGAGCTGCAGATCGCCGAGTTGCTGCGGTTCATCAAGCACCGGCGGATCACCGGCACGGTGTGGCTGACCGCCGACGTCCACTACACCTCCGCCCAGCACTACCAGCCGTCGCGGGCGGCCTTCACCGACTTCGAGCCGTTCTGGGAGTTCGTCTCGGGTCCGCTCAACGCGGGTGCCTTCCCGGCCAACGCGCTCGACGACACGTTCGGCCCCGAGCGGGTGTTCCTGAAGGCACCGGCCACCGCGAACGTCTCCCCGGCCGGCGGCTACCAGTTCTTCGGCGAGGTCGACATCGACGGCCACAGCGGGGAGCTGACGGTCCGGCTGCGCGAGCAGGACGGCACGGTCCTGTTCACCCAGGTGCTCCAGCCGGGACGCGTGGGCCAGTAGGTCCCGCAGGCTCACAGTTGAAGGAGTGACAAACCAGGCATAAGGGTTCTTTACTCCGCGGTCACAATGCGTTCGTGATCACGCAACACCGTTCCTTCACAGTGGATGCATGAGTCGAGACATATCCGATGTGACGCGTGCGAAGCACGGACGCCCGGTACACCACTGGCGGCGCAACGTCGTCGAACTCGCCGCGCTCCTGACGGCGGTGGCCGTGGCCGACCCGGTGGCGGACCTGATCGGGTACGGACCTCAGGGACCGGCACTGCTGCTGACCGCGGCGGCCGTGCTGGTGGCCCTGGCCGGGTTCCACACCTGGAGGTCACGCCGCCACGATCACGCGCCTCCGGCGGGCGATACCGGTGCCCGGCCGCGCCCCGAGGAGCAGGCCGGGCCCTCGGACCGGACGCGGGAGACGGAACCGCCCGCGACGGTGCCCGGGGAAGGCGCGCTGTGGCGGATGCGGACGACCGTGCAGGACGAACCGGGGTCGCTGGCCGCGCTGTGCACGGCGCTCGCCGGACTGCGGGTCGACATCCTGAGCCTGCAGACGCATCCGCTGGCCGAGGGCACGGTGGACGAGTTCCTGCTGCGGGCGCCCGGCGGGCTGGCCGCGGCCGAGATCACCCACGCCGTCTCGGCGGCCGGCGGTGACGGCACCTGGATCGAGCGGGCCGACGCCCACGACCTGGTGGACGCGCCGACCCGGGTGCTGGGCCTGGCCACCCGCACCGCCCTGGACGCGGCGGAACTGCCGCTGGCGCTGCGGCAGTTGCTGGGCCGGTGCACCATCCGCTCGCTGCCCGCGATGGGCGGGCGCGGGCCGGTGCCGGTGGAAGGGGCCCTCGAGGAGACCGTGCTGCGGCTGCGGGCGCCGGAAGGCGGAGTGATCACCGTGGAGCGGCCGTATCTGCCGTTCACCCCGACCGAGTTCGCGCGGGCCAGGGCGCTGGTGGAGCTGGACGCCCGGCTCGGCCCGCGGGTGCCGCGCAGCCAGGACGTGCTGACGCTGCCCCAGGGCAACGACATCACCGTGCGCCGGGCCGACACCGGTGATCTTCAGGCCGCGAAGGAGATGCACGAGCGGTGCTCGGCGCGGACGCTCGCCATGCGGTACCACGGGCCGATCGGTGACGCGGACCGCTATCTGAACCACCTGCTCAGCCCGCGCTTCGGCCGCACCCTCGCGGTGCGGACCGCGTCGGGGCGCATCGTCGGGCTCGGTCATCTGCTGTGGGACGGAGACGAGACGGAGGTCGCGCTGCTGGTCGAGGACGCGTGGCAGCGGCGGGGCGTCGGCGCGGAGTTGCTCCACAGGTTGGTGGGGATGGCGGTGGACGCCGGCTGCGAGAGTGTGTACGCGGTGACGCAGGCGTCGAACACCGGGATGGTGGCCGCGATGCGTGGGCTGGGGCTCCCCCTCGATTATCAGATCGAGGAGGGGACCCTGGTCATCACGGCTCGTCTGGATGCGCCGGTTGCGGAACGGCTTTCGGGTGCGGGTGAGTTGGGGATGGCCTAAGCGCCGTAGGGGCTATCGACGACTGGCGGCTGCGGGTTCGCCGTGGCTGGTCGCGCCCCGCGGCGGAGCCGCTGATTGACACAGCCCCGCGCCCCTTTGGGGGCGCTGCAGCGCGGCGTCCAGATCCGACCACAGGTCCTCTACGTCCTCCAAGCCCACCGACAAGCGCAGCAACCGGTCGCTCACCCCCGCACCCCGCCTGTCGTCCGCGTCCACGATGCGGTGGCTGATGGACGCCGGGTGCTGGATGAGGGTGTCGACGCTGCCGAGGCTCACGGCGGGGGTGATCAGGCGGACGCCGGCGATGACCTCGTGCGGGTCGCCGTCGACCTCGAAGGCGATCATGGCGCCGCCGATGCGCGGATAGTGGACGCGGGTCACACGCGGGTCGGCGGCGAGGCGGCCGGCGAGTTCGGCGGCGTTCGCCGAGGCGGCCCGCACCCGTACGGGGAGGGTCGAAAGGCCCCGCAGCAGCAGATAGCCGGCCAGCGGATGCAGCACCCCGCCCGTGGCGAACCGCACCTGCCGCAGTCGGCCGGCGAACTCCTCGTCGCAGGCCACCACGCCCGCCATCACGTCCCCGTGCCCGCCGAGGTACTTCGTGGCGCTGTGCAGCACCAGCCGCGCCCCCTGCTCGGCGGGGCGCTGGAGGACGGGCGTGGCGAAGGTGTTGTCCGCGAGCAGCGGCACCGAGCCGCAGGCGTGGGCCACGGCGCGCAGATCGAGTTCGGCGAGGGTCGGGTTCGCCGGGGACTCCACCATCACCAGGCCGGTGTCCGGGCGCAGCGCCTCCGCGACCCCGGCCGGGTCGGTCCAGGTCACCTCCGAGCCCAGCAGGCCGGCGGTGAGCAGATGGTCGCTGCAGCCGTACAGCGGACGTACGGCGACGACGTGGCGCAGGCCCATCGAGGCCCGTACGAGAAGGACCGCGCTCAGCGCGGCCATGCCGCTGGCGAAGGCGACCGCGGCCTCGGTGCCCTCCAGGCGTGCCAGGGCGGTCTCGAAGCGGGCGACGGTCGGGTTGCCCAGACGGCCGTAGACGGGCGGGCCGTCCGGCTCGGCGCCGGTGGTGGCGAAGGCGTCGATGCGGGCGGCCTCGCCTCGGCTGTCGTAGGACGGGTAGGTCGTCGACAGGTCGATCGGCGGGGCGTGCAGGCCCTGCCGGGCGAGGTCGTCGCGGCCGGCGTGCACGGCCTCGGTGGCGAGTGCTCGGGGTGCTGTGCGGCGTACGGCGTCGTGCGCGTCCGTCTCCAGGGGCGTGTCCATGGGCAAAGGGTGAACATCGACCGGACGCCGGCGGTGATGCTCCGTGCTACGTTCGCCGCATGGCCGATTCTGTCGTACTGGACCCGGTGGATCTCGAGCTGTTGAGGCTTCTGCAGAACGACGCCCGGACCACCTACCGGGACCTCGCCGCGCAGGTCGGGGTCGCGCCCTCGACCTGCCTCGACCGGGTCACCCGGCTGCGCCGCTCGGGCGTGATCCTCGGGCACCGGCTCCAGCTCGATCCGGCGAAGCTCGGGCGGGGGTTGCAGGCGCTGCTGTTGGTGCAGGTCAGGCCGCACCGAAGGGAGCTGGTGGGGCCCTTCGTGGAACGGATCCGGGCCCTGCCGGAGGCGCTGACCGTCTTCCATCTGACCGGTCCCGACGACTACCTCGTGCACGTGGCGGTGGCCGACATGGCGGATCTGCAGCGCCTGGTCCTGGACGAGTTCACCGCCCGCCGCGAGGTCGCCCGGGTGGAGACGCGGTTGATCTTCCAGCAGTGGGACTGCGGGCCGCTGCTGCCGCCTTCGCCCTCAGCTCAATCCGAGTGACGGACGGTGTCCCCTCGTATGAGGATGGACCGCATGTCTGAGACCAAGAGCCCGCTTCCCCGCGAGGTCGCCGACGCCTATGTCGACGAGCTCATCGCCCTCGACCCGATCACCGGTACGTACCTCGGCGTGCCGGAGAGCGCGAGCAAGCTCCCCGATCTCTCACCCGCGGGCCAGGACGCGCTCGCACGGCTCCAGCGGGCCACGCTCGCGCGGCTCGACGAGGCCGAGCGCCGGCCGGGCGCGGACAGCGACATCGAGCGCCGGTGCGGGCGCCTGCTGCGCGAGCGGCTGACCGCGGAACTCGCCGTGCACGACGCCGACGAGGGCCTGCGCGCGGTCGGCAACATGGCGACGCCCGCCCACTCGGTGCGCGAGGTCTTCGCGGTCACCCCGAACCAGACCGACGAGGACTGGGCGGCGATCGCCGAGCGGCTGCGCGGGGTGCCGGCCGCGTACGCGGGCTACCGCGAGGCCCTTGCGCTGGGCCTGGAGCGCAAGCTGTACGCGGCGCCGCGCCCGACCGCCACCTTCGTCGAGCAGCTCACCGAGTGGGCCGACACGGGCGAGGGGCGCGGCTGGTTCGAGGACTTCGCCGCGGCCGGTCCCGAGTCGCTGCGCGCGGAGCTGGACGAGGCCGCCCGTGCGGCGACGGCCGCCGTGGTGGAGCTGCGGGACTGGATGCGCGACGTGTACGCGCCGGCGGTCGAGGGCGCGCCGAACACGGTGGGCCGCGAGCGCTACGCCCGCTGGGCCCGTTACTTCAACGGCATCGACCTCGACCTGGACGAGGCGTACGCGTACGGCTGGGCCGAGTACCACCGCCTCCTCGGGGAGATGAAGAAGGAGGCCGAGAAGATCCTGCCGGGCGCCGCGACCCCGTGGGTGGCGCTGGCGCACCTGGACGAGAACGGCCGTCACATCGAGGGCGTCGACGAGGTCCGCGACTGGCTCCAGGGTCTGATGGACGAGGCGATCGAGAAGCTGGACGGCACGCACTTCGAACTCGCCGAGCCGGTGCGGAAGGTGGAGTCGTGCATCGCCCCGCCCGGCGGTGCGGCGGCGCCGTACTACACCGCCCCGTCCGAGGACTTCTCACGCCCGGGCCGCACCTGGCTGCCGACGATGGGGCAGACCCGGTTCCCGGTCTACGACCTGGTCTCGACCTGGTACCACGAGGGCGTGCCCGGCCATCACCTCCAGCTCGCGCAGTGGACGTACGTCGCCGGGAACCTCTCCCGCTACCAGGCCACCATCGGCGGGGTCAGCGCCAACGCCGAGGGCTGGGCGCTGTACGCGGAGCGGCTCATGGACGAGCTGGGCTTCCTGACCGACCCGGAGCACCGGCTCGGCTATCTCGACGCGCAGATGATGCGGGCGGCCCGGGTCATCGTCGACATCGGCATGCACCTGGAGATGGAGATCCCGGCCGACTCCCCGTTCCACCCGGGCGAGCGCTGGACTCCGGAGCTGGCCCAGGAGTTCTTCGGCTCGCACAGCAGCCGTCCGGCGGACTTCGTGGAGAGCGAGCTGACCCGGTATCTGACGATTCCGGGCCAGGCCATCGGCTACAAGCTCGGCGAGCGGGCGTGGCTGCTGGGCCGGGAGAAGGCGCGCGAGCGGCACGGCGACGCCTTCGACCTCAAGGCGTGGCACATGGCGGCCCTGTCCCAGGGTTCCCTGGGCCTGGACGACCTGGTGGACGAGTTGTCCGCGCTGTGATCAACGCCAGAAGCCGCCCTCGGAGTTGATGACCTCACCGGTGATCCAGCCCGCCTCGTCCGTCGCCAGCCAGGCGATGAGGCGGGCGGGGTCGTCGGGCATGCCCCACCGGCCGGCGGGGAAATGGGACGCCACGGCCGCGTGCGCCTCGCCGGTCAGGTAACCCGTGTCCACGGGGCCGGGGTTGACGGTGTTCACCGTGATGCCCTGCCCGATGAGCGTCGTCGACAGGGAGCGGGTGATCGAGGCGAGGGCGCCCTTCTGGAGGGCGTAGGCGATCTCGCCGGGCATACCGCCCGCGATGTCCTGGCCGGAGGTCATCATCACAACGCGTCCGCCGGGCCCGGCCGGCCGCAACCGGGCGTGGGCCTGGACGAGCAGCAGCACCGCACGCGTGTCGACGGCCCAGTGCGTGTCGAGCATCGCGGCGTCGATTGGCGTCGAGGGTGCCGTCGGAGCCGCTGACCGCGTGGTTGGCAATGAGGATGTCGAGGCGTCCGCCGAGCGCCGACGCGGCCGTGGCGATCAACTCGGCGGGCGCGGCCGGGTCGGAGAGGTCGCCGGGGCCCGCGAGGACCCGCGCATCGGGGTCGCCGAGCGCCTCCCGTACGGAGGCGGCGACCTCCTCGGGCCGGTCGGCGCCCCAGGGCATGGCGGCGTCGTGCGGCACATGGTGGTGCAGATAGACGCTCGCCCCGTACGCCGCGAGCCGCCGGGCCACGGCATGTCCGATGCCGGCGCGTCTGCTGGCCCCGGTGACCAGGGCGGTCCGGCCGCGCAGGGGCAGGGGGTCGCGGCGCAGGTCTTCTGGAGCGGGGTGCTGGATTCGAGGCATGACAGATCATCATGGGGAAGATCCGGGTCCGACGCACCTGGTTATCCGAGAGGGCGGGCCGCGACGGGGCGGGCCGTCGGATCAGTGCGGCAGCCGACGGAGCTGGACGAGCCCCAGCCAGGTCTCGGGGCCGGGCTGCACCTGCGCGGCACGGACCGCGTACGCCCCCGGTTCCAGGGCCACCCGCAGATGCTCGGTCCGCTCCGTCTCCCGCCCGGGCCAGGCCGAGTCGAACAGTACGACCGTGCCGGGCACCCTCCAGCGCACCTCGTGTCCCCATTCCGCGGTGGCGAGCGCGGCCGGGACCCGGGCCAGCAGTTCGTCCTCGGAATCGGCCGCGCACCACCGTACGAAGGTGCCGTGGTCGGGCAGATAGGAGGTCGAGGCGGGCTCGTCGCCGAAGACCAGCGCCGCGCTGTCGCCCACGGGCAGCAGTCCGACGAATCCGTCGACCTCGCAGGCGCGGTCGTAGTCCGAGACCGTCTCGTCGCCGTCGGCGCCCGCCCAGAACGGCAGCACCGTCTCCGGCACGGCTATCAGGGGGCCGCCGCCCGACTCGACCCACTCCACCGCGCCCGGATCCGCGTATCTCACCATGGCAGCAGAACCTACACGCACAGCGGCCACACCGGCTTCCCGTCGAAGCCGCCGAGCATCTCCTTGACCTGGTAGCCGAGTTCGGCGAGGGCGAGGGCCGCGCGGTCGAGGCTATGAACAGCCGGCATGTCTCAGCGCCTCTCCTGTCTCACCAACGTCCTGGTGAGGCACCAGCTTGATCGGCTACGGACCGAGCGGGCAAGTGTCTCAGTGATAGCCGGGGACCGTTGCTCGTTCGTGACCTGTGTGCCCGGTCCGCTGACGCATCTCTCGGGGGCGGGATCGGTCGGATAAGGCAGAGCCCCGGACCACGGTCCTCGTCGACCGCCGCAAACGGCAGGTCCTTGGGACGCCTTCGTGATCGTCGTCGGCATGCTCAGGGGCAGCACCGGCAAGACCGCCTCGGCCTGGTTCATCGCCCTCTACTACGCCGTCGTCCTCGACCTGCCGACGCTACTGCTGGACGCCGACGCCACCAGCCAGTGCGCCTACGACTGGTTCAAGGTCGCCCGGGCCGAGGGCTTCGAGATCCCGGCCAACCTGGTGGTCGAGCGGTACCCGTTCGACGACATCACCGAGTACAAGCCGACGACCGCACCAGCCTGCCCCGCACCGCGAAGGACAAGCTGCTTCAGCCCGCCCAGGGCGAGGGCATCGGCCCGGACCGCGACGAGCCGTTCCCGCTCGCCGAGACGACCATCCGTCGGGAATGTCGGCGACCGCCTCGTCGGCGTTCGTGCTCACCTTGTTCACGGAAGTGGTCCCTTTCAGCCGGGGAGTACGGACAACCAGCCGCCGTCGACGACGAGGCTGGCGCCGGTGATGTAGGACGCCTCGTCCGAGGCGAGGAAGACGGCCGCGTTGACGGCCTCCTCGGGGAGCCCGATGCGGCCGAGGGGGATGTGGCGGGCGTTGATCCGCTCGGGATTGTCGTCGGCCAGCAGGTCGCCGCGCGTGGCCTCGGTGTCGATCGCCGCGCCCTTGGACGCCATTGAGGCACCTCCCAGCTCGAGCGAAGCCGAGAGCTGGGGAAGGCGGTCCGCCGGTCGGTGAGCGAACCGGTCAGGCCAGCTGTGGACCCCACGGTGACGATGCAGCCGGGGGCGACGGCCGTGCCGCCCGACATCGGGCCACCTTCCCTTCCAGCGTTTCAATTCCCCTCCGAACTCGAAGCAGCCGAACCCAGAGCATCCGAGATGGACTTGACGCCGCCGTGCGCGGTGAGTCCGCCGTCGACCGGGATCTCGGCGCCGGTGATGAAGGAGGACTCGTCGGACAGGAGGAAGACCACGAGTGGGGTGATCTCGTCCACGGATCCAGTGCGGCCGAGAGGGGTCTCGCGGATGTTCGCCTCGCGGAAGGCGGGCGCGGCGGAGGTGGTCATCTCTGTCTCGATGAAGCCGGGGTGGATCGTGTTGACGCGGATGCCGCGCGGGCCCAGCTCCATGGCGGCGGTCTTCGACAGGCCGCGCAGTGCCCATTTGCTGGTTGTGTAGGCGACCGGGTAATGGCCGCTGAGCGCGGCGGTGGAGCCGACGTTGACGATGGACGAGCCGGGCGGCATCAGCGGCGTGAGGTGCTGGATGCCCAGGAGCGGGCCGGTGACGTTGACGGCGTGGACACGGGCGAAGTCGTCGGGGGTCACATCGCCGAGGCGGGCGCGCCAGGTGATGCCCGCGTTGTTGACCAGGCCGTGCACCTGGCCGTACGACTCGCGCAGTTCGGCGGCCAGCTCCGCCCAGTGCTCCTCGTCGGTGACGTCGAGGTGGCGGCAGACGGGGGCCCGAGTCACGTCGGTGGCGATGACGCGGGCGCCTTCGCGGGTCAGGGCCTCGGCCTCGGCGGCGCCCTGGCCGCGCGCCGCGCCGGTGACGACGACGACCTTGCCGAGGAGTCTCCTGGGGCGCAGGTCGTTCACGGCCGCTCCCGGCTGCGGCGGCGGGCGGTCGGCAGCGGCTGCGGATCCCTGCCCGCGACCACGGTGTTGGAGACGGTGCCGATGCCCTCCACGGTGAGGGTGACCGTGTCCCCCGGCTTCAGCGGAGGCGGGGACTGCTCGCCCCGGACGCCCCACAGCTCGGCGAGGCAGCCGCCGTTGCCGCAGGTGCCGGAGCCGAGCACGTCGCCGGGGCGGACGACGGTGCCGCGCGAGGCGTAGGCGACCATCTCCTCGAAGGTCCAGCTCATGTTGGACAACAGGTCCTTGCCGACGACCTCGCCGTTCACCGAGGCGGTCAGCGCCAGGCGCAGAAAGCCGTCGGTGTCGCGGTACGGCTCCAGTTCGTCGGCGGTGACCAGGTACGGGCCGAGGGTGGCGGCCGTGTCCTTGCCCTTGCACGGGCCGAGGCGGACCTGCATCTCGCGGGACTGCAGGTCGCGGGCCGACCAGTCGTTGAGGACCGTGTAGCCGATGATGTGGTCCCGTGCCTGCTCTGGCGTCAGGTCCCGCCCTTCCCGGCCGATGACGGCGGCGACCTCCAGCTCGAAGTCGAGGACTTCGCTGCCCGGCGGCACCGGGACGTCGTCGTGGGCGCCGATGACGGCGTACGGGTTGGTGAAGTAGAACGTCGGGGCGTCGTACCAGGCTTCGGGCACCCCGCCGACGCCGTCCACGGACCGCCGTACCCCTTCGACGTGCTCCTCGAAGGTGACGAAGTCCCGCACGGTGGGCGGCTGAAGCGGTGGCAGCAGTCGCACCTCGGACACGTGCGGGCCCGGCGGGACGTCGAGCGTGGCGGCGCCGGCGCGCAGGAGTGCGTCGAGTCCGTCGCCGCAGCGGATCAGCTCCGTGAGCGAGCGTGCCCCGGGAACCGGGTGGAGGATGCCGTCCTCCTCCACGACGGCGACCCGGCGCTGGTGTCGATGTTCATAGGTGGCGAAACGCATACACGGCTCCAGGTTCCGGCGGTCTTCGAACAGCGGTGGGAACCGGGGACGCGGCAAGGGCGTCAGGGCGGTTGACAGGGCCACCGCGTCCCCGGGGTTCGAGGGGGGTCAGACCGGCGGGGCGACGAAGCAGCCGCGGTCGACGTCGTTGAAGGACTCCTTGGCGACCAGTTCGTTCATGGGGTTGGCGGTGCCCCACTGGTCGGTGACCTGGGGCTGGGAGAAGTCGTAGACGTGGGGGTGCCAGGTGTCCTCGTCCAGCAGCTCCAGTTCCGTCGTGTACTCGACGGTGTTGCCGTGCGGGTCGAGGAAGTACGTGAAGGTGTTGTCGCCCGCCATGTGCCGGCCCGGACCCCAGACCTTCTTGAACCCGGCCCGCATCACCCGCCCCGAGCCACGCATGTACTCGTCCAGGCCGCGCATCTCGAAGGAGACGTGGTGCAGGGAAGTGTGCGGGCCCTTGGCGATGGCCATCGAGTGGTGCTGGTTGGAGATCCGCATGAAGTGCATGACCTCGCCCATGTGCGGCGAGCTGAGCGTGTCGGAGAGCCGGAAACCCAGGTGGCGCTCGTACCACTCACGGGCCCTGTCGAGGTCCGGCGAGTTCAGCACGACGTGCGACAGCTTGACCGGGATCGATTCCTTCTCCTCGATCTTGCGGTGCTGCCGTATGTCCACATCGGCGGACACTTCGATGGTGCGGCCGTCGACGTCGAAGAAGCGGAAGCCGTAGCCGCCTCCGGGTGTGTCGATCTTGCCCGGCTGGGAGATCAACTGCACGCCTCCCGCGAGGAGTTGCTCGGCGAGGGTGTCCACGTCCGCCGCGCTCGCGGCGCCGTACGAGACGAGATCGAGGCGCTTCTCCTCGGCCTTGCGCAGCCGCACCACGTACTGCTCGGGGCTGCCCTCGGCGGCGAGGAAGGAGATCCCGGAGTCCTCGGCGACCTTGGTCAGGCCCCAGACGCCGGAGTAGAAGTCGAGCTGCTTGTCGTAGTCGGGCACGGCGAGGTCGACGTGTCGCAGATGTGTGAGCAGGCGTGCGCTCATGGTGGGTTTCCTCCGGTGTGGGGGTCAGGTCAGGCGCAGCAGCGTTGTCGCGTTGCCACCGCGCACGGCGTGGAAGTCGTCGTCGGGCAGGCATGCGGCGCGCAGTGCGCCGACCGGGTCCTCGGTGCCCATGTCGAAGGGGAAATCGGAGCCGAGCAGCACACGGTCCGCGCCGACCGCGCCGATCAGCGCCCGCAGGACGTGCGGGTCGTGGACGAGGGAGTCGAAGTACAGGCGCTTGAGGTAGCTGCTGGGCAGGTGGGCGCAGCCCGCGCCCGCGTCGGAGCGGGCCGACCAGGCGTGGTCGGAGCGGCCGATGTGGGTGGGCAGATAGCCGCCGCCGTGCGCGGCGATCAGCTTCAGCTCCGGGTGCCGGTCCAGCACACCGGAGAAGATCAGGTGCGAGAGCGCGACGGTGTTCTCGGTGGGCTGGCCGACGGTGTTGGACAGGTACCACTGGTCGAGGCGCTCGTCGAGCGTGCAGCCGAAGGGATGCAGGAAGAGGATCGCGCCCGTCTCCTCGGCCCGGGTCCAGAAGGGTTCGTACGCCGGATCCGACAGCTCCCGGCCCGGCGCGTGCGAGGAGATTTCGACACCCAACAGGCCCATAGCCATGGCGAGTTCGAGCGCGCGCACCGCAGATTCCGGATGCTGCAGGGGGACGAGGCCCAGACCGTGCAGCCGGCCGGGCGCCTGGGCGCAGTGGGCGGCCGTCGCCTCGCCCGCGAGCCGGTACACCTTCTCCGCCGTCTCCTCGTCCGCCCAGTAGTGGTAGTGCGAGGGCGACGGGCTGACCAGTTGGACGTCCACACCCTGCGCGTCCATCGCGGCCAGTCGTACGGCGACGTCCGTCAGCCTCGGGATGCGCTCGGCGACCATGGGGCCGCTGACGGCCTGGGCCGCGGGCCCGTTGCGGCGGGCGCCTAGGGCCCTGGCCTCCGCCAGGCCCGGCAGGTCGGCCACCAGGGCCTCGACCTCGGGGATCAGGACATGCGCGTGTACGTCGACAGTCGGGGAAGGGCGCGTGTCAGCGCTCGGCGAGGGGCAGGGATCGGGCTGGGGGCGTCTCCCAGCGGCAGCCGGGGCAGGGTGGGCCGTCACGGCAGCTCCTTGAGCACCGGCATGGTGGCGTCCAGCAGCCCGGGCACGTCACCGGGCACGCCGTCGAGCTGCCACTGCCCGATCTGCACGGACGCTTCGACGACCATCCGGACCCGGTCGATCCGCCGCTCGTAGTAGCGCGTGAGCAGTTCCTCGTCCCACGCGGATCCGCTGGTCAGCAGCTGGGACAGCACCCAGGCGTCCTCCATGGCCATCGCCGCGCCCTGGGCCATCGTGGGCGGGCAGCAGTGCGCGGCGTCGCCGACGAGGACGACCCGGCCCCGGTGCCAGGCCCCCTCGACCAGCATCCGGTCGAACCAGGTGTAGTTCACCTGCGCCGGGTCGTTGATCGAGTCACGGATCTCGTCCCAGGCCCCGCCGTAGCCCTCGGCGAGGCGGCGCATCTCCTGCGCGTAGGACTCGGGCGGGATCGTGGCGCGGTCGCGGCCGGCCTCCACAAGATAGGCGTAGATCGTGTCCTTGCTGGTGGGCGTGTAGCCGGCGATGTAGCAGGGCCCGCCGTGGGAGAGGACGCTGCACTCCACTCCGGCCGGGCGGGGCGCCGGGACACGCCAGATGGCCATGCCGGTCGGCTCGGGTTTGACGTCGATGCCGATGGCGGCACGGGTCGCGGAGTGCAGGCCGTCGGCGGCCACGACGAGGTCGTAGCGGCCCTCGGTGCCGTCACTGAACCGGACGGTCACTGACGTGTCGTCCTCGGTGAGGATCTCGGCGGTGGTGCCGAGCCGGACGGTCGCGCCGGATGCCCGGACGGCGTCGACGAGGATGCGCTGGAGCACCGGGCGCTGCATGCCGAGGGTGGCGGGGAGGTCGTCTCCGCCGGTGCGGAGGACGTCGCCGACGTGCAGCACGGTGCCGTCGGGCGTCGTCAGCCCCAGGGAGTCGTAGCCGAAGCCGTGCTCGTGGACCTCGTCCCACACGCCGATCTCGCGCAGCACGCGCAGGGCGTTGCCCTGAAGGGTGATGCCGGAGCCGCGTACGTTCCAGTCCGGTCTGACCTCGACGAGGTCGACGTCGATGCCGGCCCGCCGCAGCAGCACGGTCATGACGTTGCCGGAGGTGCCCCCTCCGATGACCAGGACTCTCTTTCCTTCCATTTGGCCAACTCCTTTGTTGGACAGGTCACTTGACGGCGACCGGATTGACGGGGGAGCCGACGGCTCCGGTGATGGGCAGGGGCGCGGCGGTGAGCCAGAACTCGTACACGCCGTCGGAGGCGCAGTCGGCCGCGAGGGCGTCGGGGTCCCACATCTCGCCGATCAGCAGGCCCATGTTGGGGATGGCGACCTGGTGCAGCGGCTGGAAGGCGCCGTCGAACTCGTTCGGCCGCACCTCGAAGCCCCACGTGTCGGTGGCGATCGCGGCGATCTCGCTCGCGTGCAGCCAGCCGGCGGTGGTGAAGGACAGGCCGGGCGAGTCTCCGCCCGCGTAGTCGCCCCAGCCCTCGCGGCGGGCGCGCGCCAGCCGCCCGGTCCGGACGACGACGATGTCCCCGCGGCCGACGGCCACGCCGTGCGCCTCGGCCGTCGCCGTCAGGTGTTCCTCGGTGATCGCGAAACCGTCCGGCAGTTCCCCGCGTTCGTCGCCGATCACCCGGCCGACGTCGAGGAGGACTCCGCGCCCGGCGACGTACGGGGCCATGTGCTCGATGCCGGTGACCAGATCGCCGTCGGAGGTGACGACCTTCTCGGCCGCCCGCCCGTTCCACGCCTTGCCGTGGTCGAAGATGTGCCCGAGCCCGTCCCACTGGGTGGAGCACTGCAGCGGCATCGCGATCACGTCGTCCGCGCCGCCGATGCCGTGCGGGAAGCCCTGGTTGCCGAGGGCCGCGTCCGTTCCCGTGTCCAGCATGGTGTGGACGGGGTTGGTGCGGCGGCGCCAACCCTTCTGCGGCCCGTTCATGTCGAACCGCTGCGACAGCGAGAAACTCACGCCCCGGCGGACCAGTGCCGCACCCTCGCGGCGCTTGGCCTCGTCGAGGAAGTTCAGCGTGCCGAGAACGTCGTCCTCGCCCCAACGCCCCCAGTTGGAATACCGCTTGGCGGCCTCGGTGATCGCGCCCTCGGCGCCCGTGGGGTCGAGCGGGGCCGTCACGACGCGGTCCTCTCGGCGACGCAGCGGGTGCGCTGCGCGCCCAGACCCGTGATGGAACCCTCCATGACGTCGCCGTCGCGCAGCAGCCGTCCATAGTGCATGCCGTTGCCGGCCGGGCTGCCGGTGAGCACCAGGTCGCCGGGCAGGAGCCGGGAGGTCTGGGAGATGTACGACACCAGCCGCGCGACGCCGAAGAGCATGTCCTTGGTGGACTCGTCCTGCATGGTCTCGCCGTTGAGCTTCAGCGTGACCCGCAGGTCACCCGGGTCGGCGATCGACTCGGCGGGCACGATCCAGGGGCCGAGCGGGGTGAAGCCGGGGGCGTTCTTGCAGCGCAGCCAGTCGGTGCCGATGGCGGGCATGTCCCGGCGGAAGACGGTGGCGCGGTCGGTGAGGTCGTTGGCGATGGTGTAGCCCGCGACGTACTCCAGGGCCTCCTCGACCGTCACCCGGTGGGCGGGCTTGGCGATGACGGCCGCCAGCTCCAGCTCCCAGTCGGGCTGCTCGGCCCAGTCCGGGAGTACGACATCGTCGTACGGACCCGTGATCGTGCTCGGCAGGCCGATGAAGACGTACGGCAGATCCTCGGCCGCCCGCCGGTCCATGACCGCGGCGATCTCGGCGCGCGCCTCGTCCACCGTGCGCGGGTCGTCGGAGGCGCGGTGGGCGACCTCCAGGTCGATCACGTGCTGCCGGTAGTTGGCGCCGGACTGGAAGACCTGGCGGGGCTCGACCGGCGCGTGCGCCCGCAGGTGCTCCAACGGTCGCCAGTCGGCCGTCTCGTCGGCCGCGAGCTCGTGCAGGCGAGGGAGCATCTCGTCCCAGCGCTCGAGGATCCCCCGGGTCGTCAGGGCTGGCTCTCCGAGGGCCGTACGAAGATCCAGCACGCGCCCCCCGGGAATCACAAGACCGGGGAAAGATGCCTGGTCAGGGGCGGAGAGAACGCCGAGGGCGAAGGGTCCGGAGAAGGACGCGGAAGCGGCTGCGGGTTTCACGGGAATGTCCTCCAGATTGCGGTGAGACCAATGTGACCGCCACCGAGTAATCTGGGAAATAGATTCTTTAGATGTTGATCATCTGTGGTGCAAATGTTGCCGCCGCAAGCGGCCTCGCTCTGGAGGCGTCGTGTCCCTCTCCGGCCTCGATCTCAATCTCGTCCTGTCCCTGCGGGCCCTGCTGGAGGAACGCAACGTCACCCGCGCCGGGCAGCGCGTCGGGCTCAGTCAGCCGGCGATGAGCGCGGCCCTGGCCCGCCTGCGCCGCCACTTCGACGACGACCTGCTCGCGCGCGTCGGCAAACAGTACGAACTGACCGCCCTCGGGCGCGCTCTGCTGGACCGCACCTCGACCGCCTGCGACCTGCTGGAACGGGTCTTCAGCAGCAGGGCCGACTTCGCCCCGGGCAGCGAGGAGCACGAGTTCACCCTGCTCACCTCCGACTACGCCCTCGCCGTGTTCGGCGCCGAGCTCGCCCGGACCGTGCACGCCGAGGCCCCGGGGGTACGGCTGCGCTTCCAGCGGACGCCCATCGACGTCACGGAGGACACGGCACCGCTGCTCAGCACGGCCGACGGGCTGCTGATGCCGCGCGGCATCATCGGCGGTTTCCCCGCCGTCGACCTGTTCACCGACCGCTGGGCCTTCCTGGTGGCCGAGACGAACGACGAGGTCGGCGACCGGCTGACCATGGACGACCTGGCACGGCTGCCCTGGGTGGTCTACCAGCGCGCCTACGACGCCCCGGCCGCCCGGCAGCTGAGCATGCTCGGTGTCGATCCCCGCGTGGAGGTCTCCGTCGACAGCTTCCAGGCGCTGCCCTTCCTGATCGCAGGCACCCGCCGGATCGCCCTGGTACAGCAGCGCCTGGCCGAGCTGCTGCGCGGCGTGGCCGCCGTACGCCTCATGGAACCGCCCTACGGGGCAGTCCCTCTCCAGGAGGCACTGTGGTGGCACCCGGTGCACACCCACGACGCGGCCCACATCTGGCTGCGCGAGACCGCGGCCCGCGTGGGAGCGGAGCTGGCCGCTTCCGAGCCCGGCCGTATCGCCACGGTCGCACCGAGATAGCGGGCTCCTACAGGTGCCCAGCATCCAAGGCCCGGATGATCCACATCTTCGATATCGATCGGATGAGGGCTAGGCAGGACCTGTCCGTTGGCTCATAGTCGTCTCAACCCGGCGCCGGAGCCGCACCATCACCCGCCGGCCGGGACCGCGCAGGCACCCGGCGCGCCTGCCCGCCGCGACACCCGGCAGTCATCGGCACTCCGCTCCGAACCTGCCACGGCTACCGGGCGGCCCGACCACGACGGCCGCCCCCCGTTCCCCTCCCGACCCGCCACGTGGAGTTCCCGCATGCCTGCACCCGTGCCCCCGCTCCCGTCCCCGACGCCCACAGCCGTCGAGGACACCCCGACCGAGCAGGCCGTGTCCGGCCCCGGCCACCGGCTTCGCCTCACGCTGCTGATGGCCGGCAGCTGCCTGCCCATCCTGGGCGCCGTACTCATCGCCCCCGTCCTGCCGCAGATGCAGGCCCACTTCGCCGACGTGCCGGGCGTCGACGCGCTCGTCCCCATGGCCCTGACCATCCCCGCGCTCTCCCTGGCGCTGCTGGCCCCCTTCGCCGGCGTCATCGTCGACCGGCTCGGACGCAAACGCCTGCTCGTCGTCTCGACCGTGCTGTACGCGATCCTCGGCACCGCCCCCCTGTGGCTGGACTCCCTCGGCGCCATCGTCGCCAGCCGCGCCCTCGTCGGTGTCGCCGAAGCCGCCATCATGACCTGCTGCACCACGCTGATCGGCGACTACTACTCCGGCCGGCAACGCGACCGCTATCTCGCGATGCAGACGATGTGCGCCTCGATCTCCGCGACGGCCTTCTTCGTGCTGGGCGGCGCGGCCGGATCGGCCGGCTGGCGTGCACCGTTCTGGGCCTACGCCGTGACCCTGCTGCTCGCCCCCGCCATGGCCGCCTTCCTGCCCCGGCCCCGACCGGCCGACCGCGCGAACGAGCCCTCCCCCACCGCCTCGGAACCGACGGAGCAGACGGTCAAGCGGCCCTTCCCCTGGCGTCCGCTGGCCGGCACGTGCGCGCTGACCCTCTTCGGCGCCATCCTCTTCTACACCGTCCAGGTGGAGATGGCCTTCCTCCTGCACGACATGGGCGTGAGCAGCCCCGGCGTGATCGGACTGGCCACCGCCATCGCCAGTGCCGCGGTCGTGATCGGCGCCGTCGTCTTCGCCAAGGCCGGCCGCAGCCCGCAAGCCTGGCTGCCCACCGCCTTCGGCCTGTGCGCCCTGGGCTTCGCGGTGATCTGGCTCGCCCCCAACCCCGTCGTCCTGACCATCGGTGCCGTGATCAACTGCCTCGGCAGCGGCATCATGCTGCCGAGCCTGCTCACCCTCGCCATGTCCAAGCTCGACTACGCCGACCGCGGCCGTGGCACCGGCCTGTGGACAGGCTCCTTCTTCCTCGGCCAGTTCATCTGCCCGCTCGTGGTCCTCGCACTCACCTCCGCCGTCGGCACCCTGGCGAACGCCCTGGGCGTCCTCGCCCTCGCCGGGACCGTCGCCACCGCCGCACTCGGCCTCACCGTCCGGCGCCGCCGGACGGGAGCCATCCCGGAACCGATCCGGCAGATGGCGGGCTGACCTGACGCGGCGCCGATCCACCGCGAACACCCGTCGAGATCGGCATCGCGGGCATCCCCGCGATGCCGATCTCCACCCGTTCCACCGGAGAAACGAAAGATGCCGACCCTGATCGCCGCCATCCGTCGCAATCCGGGCATGACGCACCAGACGTTCCTGCACTACATCCAACACGTGCACGGATCTCTGGCCGCCGCGAACCCTCTTCGGATTCGGCGCTGACTCTGCTGCCCAATTCCGGAAGCGCGCGGGTTCGCAGATTCTGGAGGGGAACGAGCGAGAACTCGCGCGCCGCTCTGCCGTTTTGGAAGCCCTGACGCGCAGGTTCTGCACGTCAGTGGTTGGATGTGGATGCCTTGTAGTGAGCCGGTGAAGCTGTGCGCCGTTGCTGTTTGTGGCGGCGCGGGCGTGCGGCTCGGCGGATTGCCGCGAGGGCTGGTGGCCCTCCAAGAGCCGGAATCGCGTCCGCGGTTGGGGTTCTTGTTCCGGCGGCGTGTCAGTCCTGGACAAGGGCCAGTTGCTTGAGGATTTCGCGGGGGTTGGTGTCACCACCTTCTGCAGCAGCGGGGTGTGGTCGAGGATGAAGTCCCGGATCGGTTCGAGGGTGACTGTGAAGCCGAGGGCCTCGAGCCGGCGTAGGTGGTTGCGTTTCCGTCGCTCGGGGTCCATGCGGGCGTCGTAGAAGTCGGAGCCGGCGTTCTTCCAGGAAGACGTAGGGGAAGACCGTGTGGTCCATGGGCCGTTCCTTGAACGCCGCGAGTTCTTCGTCCAGTTCGCCGCAGATCCGCGACACCTCGGACTTCGAGATCCCGGAGTCCGCGCCGAGTGCTTTGACCAGGTCGCCGGCCTGCGTGGTCAGCAGACGTTCGCGGTGGCCGTTGCGCCAGGCCGTGCGCGTCAGCAGCCGCATCAGCTCAGACCGGGACAAGGCCATCGTGTGCTCCTCCGGTTGAACTGCCCGACGCGTTCCGGGACCCTGCCCGGCTGGGTCTGTTGCGAAAGAGGCACCGCTTCATGACAGTGAGCCACCCGCGCGCCGCCCTGAGGCGACGCGCCGATGGCTCACTGATCACTCCGCTCCTCGCGTAGCCCGGTCGCCCGGCCCGGTTCCTGTCACGCGGAAACCCGATCGGTGCGTCCGGCCGGTCCTACTGCTTGTAGAAGGTGGCATCCTGCCGGCCGACGGTCGTGGTCACCGGCTGGGTGTAGAGCAGGTGGTTGTAGTGCCGGATGTACCGGCCGGGGAAGTTGTACGACTCGTACGACACACCGGCCGCGGAGTCGGCGAGGCCGGCCCGCTCGTGGAACGAGGCGTCGTTGTCGAACAGGGTGGTGCCGTCGTCCTTCTCCACCCACACCTCGTTGTTCTTGTGGCGCAGGTAGTAGCCGGGGAAGTTGGCCGATTCGAGGGAGACGGTGCCGTTGCCGGCCAGGCCGGGGACGACGCGGAACTGCGAGTCGGCGAGGTTGGTGACGTTGGCCTCGGTCCTGGCCCGGAACTCCCAGTGCCGGATGAACCTGTCCGGGTAGTTGTACGAGGAGAAGCGGACGGGGGTGACTCCGTCGGCGACGGGGATGCCGAAGTTGGGTGTGCCGTCGGCGTTCCAGTAGATCTTCTGGTAGCGGGTGCGGCGGTTGGGGTCCTTGAGCGGGTCGCCGACGATGTCCCTGTAGTTGCGGGCGTGGTAGACGAGGATGTCCGACTTGCCGTCCTCGGAGACCGTGAAGGAGTTGTGGCCGGGGCCGTACTGGCTGGTCCTGTCGTTGCTCTTGAGGACCGGCGTGGGAGTCTTGCTCCAGGAGGCCGGGTTCATCAGGTCGGCGGTGGCGTCGGCGGTCAGCAGGCCGAGGCAGTAGTTGGCGTTGGTGGCGCTGGCCGAGTAGGTCATGAAGAGCTTGCCGTTCTTCTGGATGACGGCCGGGCCCTCGTTGACGCGGGCGCCGGCGGTCTCCCAGGCGTACTCGGGCTTGGAGATCATGACCGGGCTGCCGGTGATGGTCCAGGGGTTGGCCATCTTCGCCAGGTACAGTTGCGTGCCCTTGCCGAGTGCCGGGTCCTCCTGGGCCCAGCTCAGGTAGCGGGTGCCGTTGTGCGTGAAGGTGGTGGCGTCCAGCGAGAAGGTGTCCATGGGCAGGCTGATCCTGCCCTTCTCGGTCCAGGTGCCGGTGATCGGGTTGGCGGCGCTGGTCTCCAGGACGTACGGGCGGATCCGCCAGATGTCGTTGGACCAGCCGGCCGTGAAGTAGATGTACCACTTGCCGTCGATGAAGTGGATCTCCGGGGCCCAGATGTGGGCGCCCATCTCACCGGTGGCGTGCTTGGTCCAGATCGTGGTCTCCGGGGCCGTGGCGAGGCCCTGGAGGGTGGTGGCCCGGCGCATGACGATCCTGTCGTACGCGGGGACCGTGGCGGTGAAGTAGTAGAAGCCGTCGGTGTGCTTGAAGATGTGCGGGTCGGCGCGCTGCTCGGCTATCGGGTTGGTGAAGGTGACGGCGGGGGACGCGGGCGCGGCGGCCTGGGCGGGGGTGGTCACGGTGGTGAGCACGGCGAGCGCGGCCGCCGCGGCCACCAGAACCCGGCTGGCGAGATGTCTCATGTTTCTGTTGCGGCCCTTCGGGATCAGGCGGTCGTGGGGACGAGCCGCCACTGCTGGCAGTTGTTGCTGAGCCAGCTCCACCGGCGTACGTCGGTACCGATGGCGTGCCGTGGTTGGCAATGCCCATGACGTTGCCAGTGGAGGCGTTGACGATGCGGGCGCCGCCGAGGTGGACCACGCCGAATCGCGTTCGAAACTACGAACAACGTGCGGAACTGCGGACGAAACGTAAAGGCGGCTCAAGGGCGCCGTCAATGGGTCGAACGAAACCGATATCCCGAACGCCGCCGACCACCCGAGCAGCCTCGGACACACGGGAAGCCCAGGCCACGGGCGTCGCGGCGAACCGTACGCCTTGTCGGCCCGGACCCGGTCCGGGCGCTTGCGCGGCCTGCCCGGCCCCAGCCTCGGGACCGGACGGACCGGGACCGCTTCAAACTGCCGCCGACGCCGGAACAGGGCAAAGGCCCGGTCCCACGGCAGAGACGTGATCAGCAAAGAGCAGGATCCATTTTGCGAACAGGCCTAGGGTCTGTTGTGAAAATGGATCTTGGTCGTGGATGATCAGGCCTTGTAAGGCACGGTGATCTGTCGAACGGCCAGTGGGCCCGGCTGAAACCGTTGTTGCCGCAGGGCGTCAAGCCGGGCCGTCCGCTGGTGTGGGCATCTGCCGGGCCTGCGACGAGATTCGTAGCGTCGACCAGGAGGCTGCGGCCGGCGTCGCCCGGTGGAAGCGGCAGCTGGCCCGCCGCCGGTCACCTGCCCAGGGCCGTCACAGCCCCACTGGCTGCCATTCCTGGTTGGAGCCGCCGTTGGCGGGCCACTGGATGACCTTGGCGCCGTCGGCGGTGGATCCACTCTGCACGTCTGCGCACAGGCCGCTCCTGACGTTGACGAGGCGGTAGTAGCCGCTGGTGGCCGCTGGAACGAGCTTCCACCACTGGTTGGTGCCGTTGGTGTCCGACCACTGGTCCAGGGCTGTGCCGGCGCTGGTGGAGCCGCTCGGGACGTCGAGCACCTTGCCGCTGTTGACGTTGGACAGGCGGTAGGACCCGTCGTAGTCGGGGAGCAGCTTCCACTGCTGGTTGGCGCTGCCGGACCACGTGTACTGGATGACGGGCCCGCCGTTGGAGGTGGAGGCGCCGGAGACGTCCATGACCTTGCCGCTCTTGCGGTTGACCAGCTTGAACGTGCCGGTCAGCAGGCCGATCGCGATCGTGGTGCTCGTTCCGGCGGTCAGCGACACGATGCGGGCGTGGTTGCCCAGCGACGACGCGGTGACCGCCGCGCCGGTGCTGATGGATGTGATGCCGCGCCGGCAGATGAAGGTGATGTTCTGGTCGATGTCGGAGGTGAGCTTGACGGTGGCCGTGCGGGCCGCCGTGTCCCAGGACAGCGACTGGACGGTGATGCGGTTGCGGCCGCGAACACCGTTGATGGTGCCCTTGGTGAGCTGGTCGGGGAGGGCGGGGAGGATCTCAAGGACACCGGGGCGGGTGTGGACGAGTGCTTCGCCGAGGACGGCGAGGATGGTGTTGGCGGCGTCGCAGTTGTAGATGTCCAGGTTGGGGTTGTGGGAGGTCATCAGGGACCGCCACACCATGTTCCTGCCGTAGATCTTCAGCAGGCTGCCGTGGGCGGAATAATTCTGGTCGCCTCGCTTGTCCAGGGCTGTGCGGGCGTACTTGACCAGGTCGGGCTTGTCCTCGGGGTTGATCTCGTGCAGCGGCCAGGCGCCGTACAGGTGCTGGACGTGCCGGTGGTTGTAGCGGTCGGTCAGGCCCGGCCAGGACCACTCGGCGAGCGCCCCGTCGCTGTTGACGGTGTAGTCGGGCAGCTTGGCGAGCAGGGCGGTCCAGCGTTGCACGCCCTGGCCGCTGCCCTGCTCCAGGCCGAGGGTGTTGGCCGCGTCGATCGCGGCCTGGAGGGCGTGCCGGCCGGCCATGATGTCGCCGGTGGCGTTGATGGAGAAGCACTGGCCGGTGCTGGCCGGGGAGTTCTCCATGGAGAAGGAGGGGACGAAGACCGCCTTGCCGCTGGAGTCGGTGCGGGTGAGGAAGTCCTCGTAGAACAGGGCCAGTTCCATCAGGGCCGGGCCGAGCTTGTTCTTCAGGAAGGCGCTGTCGCCGGTGACCTGGTAGTACTCCAGAAGCGGGTAGAGCAGCCAGTCGGCGCCGCCGGTCCAGGCCTCGCCGGGGAAGCTGCCGCTGTTGAAGTGCAGCATGTGCCGGTACTCGCCGTCGGTCCGGGACGGGGCGAGGAAGTCGCGGGCGCCGTAGAGGTTGGTGGCGTTGTCGCGCCAGTCGGCGAGCTGGCCAAGGATGAGGTCGAAGTAGCCCTGCATGGCGTCGGTGAGGTCGAGGATGTTGCCGCCGGCGACCTGCAGGTTGATGTTGGCGTCGGTGGTGAAGTCGTCGGCCCAGGAGCCGTTCCAGGTGCCCGTCCAGATGCCGGTCAGGCGGGGTGGCAGGACGCCACTGGAACTGATGAAGAGATAGCGGCCGGAGTCGTACATCCTCTCCAGCAGCGCGAGGTCGATGGCGGACGCGTTGCTGTTCTGGCGGGCTATGAGCTCGCTGGTGGCCAGCCGGCGGTCGGCGGCGGAGACGTTGAGGTCGATGCTGGAGCGGTCCGTACATGGCCTGGTGCCTGGGGGCGTGGCGGCCCAGGAGGGTGGCGTAGTCGGCCGTCAGCGCGGCGAGGGCGGTCTGCAGGGGCCGGCTGTTCCAGCCGGTGGAGGTCTCGTACCGGCCGAGCTTGGTCAGCAGCAGCACCTTGGTGGCCTTGGCGACCACCAGGGTCTGCCCACTGGCGGTTGACGGAGGAGCCGCTGCCGGAGACCACGACGCGGGTGACGCCCTCGTAGCCGTAGGCACCGCCGGAGGGGTAGGTGCCGCGCAGGTTCAGGTAACCGTCGCCGCTGGTGACGGTGGCGGTGGCGGAGAAGGACACGCTGGTCGGCACGCCCGCAAGAGCGGTGTTGACGCTGATGGTGGTGTCCACGGTGCGGCCGGTGGCGGGCAGCAGCTCGTGGACGATGACCTGGTCGGCGCGGGAGACGAAGACGTGGCGCTTCCAGGTGCCGTACCGGTCGGTCCAGGTGTGGGTGATCTCGCCGGTGCGGAAGTCGGTGATGCGGGCGAAGTCGTTGACGGTGGTCATGCCCGAGGTGGTGAGCTGGAGTTCGTAGCCGGGGTGGAAGGTCTGGGTCCAGCGCAGGCTCCAGCCGTGGGCGAAGGTGGAGGAGGCACCGGAGTAGTCGCCGGCCAGCGCCTGGTCCCGGGCGGTCTCGAGATACGGCGAGATCACCGGGGGCATGACGCTCCGGCTGCCGTTGGGCAGCACGAACCGGTGATGATTGAAGATCATCTTCTCGAGCGTCGGCGCCCCGTAGTAGACGGCCCCGTACTCGCCGTTTCCGCTCAGGAACCCGTCGGTCCAGGCGGAGGCGGTGGCGTTGTCCCAGATGCCGCGGTCGGGCAGGGTGACCTGGGGCGGTACGGCCGCGGCGGCCCGGGCGGCGAAGACGAAGCCGGGCAGGGCCGCGGCGCCGGCGGCGAGGGCGGCCGTGGTGAGGAAACGCCGACGGTTGAGGGGAAGGTCGGGCAGTGGCATGGGTCGACTCCGTTGTCGGACGGTGAGTACGACTGGGCACAGGGGTGCCACCGGTGCGGGTGCGGTGGTGAACAACGGCGCTTTGTCAGACATGCGGTGGCTGCCTCAGCCGTCGACGGCAGAACCGGACGGCTGAGGCCGGCCCGCCCCGCGGGGACGGACCGGCCTCGGGTGTCTACGGGGTCACGGTCAGCGCGGGCGCCATTTCGGCGGTCGCGTTGGTGAGCTTCCCGGAGCCGGTGGCGCCTTCGGAGCTGACGAAGCGCAGCTCGTGGTTGGTGCCCCCCGCGTTGCCGACGGCGAGCAGGAGCGTGGACTGATTGGCCGCGTAGGCCTGCTGGACGAAGGAGGTGATGTCGACGGTGATGTCGCGGCCGTCGATGGCGTTGCCCTGGTGGGTCCCGCCGCCCTCGGGGATGATGGTCGAACCGAGGGTGAAGGTGGCCGACTTCGCGACGGAGGAGTTCGTGGCGGTGAAGCTCGGCCGGTTCTGCCAGGTCATCGTGTTGATCGGGCAGGACGTGCCGCCGCCGGTGCAGGTGCTGTCGCTGACGGGTTGCACGAGCAACTGGTCGGTGTCGGTCGACGGGACCGACGAATAGCGGTGGCCGACGTAGGTGAGATGGAGTGTCGCCTGGCTCGGTGCCTTGGTGAGGCCGTTGAGAGGGAACTGGAGGTAGGAGAGCTTTCCGTCTCCGGATCCTGTGGTGTACTGCTCGCCCATCAGGCCGACCCCGGTGTTGCGGGTGATGAGGGTCAGGTCCGAGGAGGAGTTCTTGGTCTGGTCGCCCCACCACGCACCCACCCAGGTGTCGCCGTTGGTGAGGGCGCCGGCCTTGACGTTCTGGGTCTGGCCGTTCGCGTCCGTGTAGGTGGTGGTCAGCGTGCCGATCCCGCTCGTCGTCAGCGGGAACTGGCTGGTGTATCTGACGAGCCGGCCGGCGACGCGGAGGTTGTTCAGCGTCACGTTCGTGGCGCCGTTCAACGGGCTGCTGTTCGTCTTCTGCTGCGAGAACCACACGTTGTCGAGTTTGAAGGTGCTGATCGGGGTCTTGGTGTACGTGTACGTGGTGCCCGACCCGTCGGGGTTGGGGGCGAGCCCGTACTTCGCCTGATCCTCGGCGGTGATGGTCTGGGTGGATCCGTTGCCGCCGTTGAGCCTGATCGGTCCCGACGTGTACCGGGAGGTGTCGATCGAGCTGTTCCTCATCACGATGCTCGAGATGCGCGGGTACGGTTTGGGGCTGTTCTGCGTGAAGATGCCACCGGCCGGCGCCGACACGGAGTTGAAGTTGTCGAACGTGTAGTTGTTGAGCCGGTATCCGAACGAATTCCATCCGATTCGGACCGCGTTGCCGGCGCCGACGGACCACTGCAGCGTGTTGCTGACCGAGATGTTCTTCGAGTCCTGGCTGTCCCAGTGGTAGTTGTCGAACCCGAGCTCGTCGGCGACGGTGTCGTGGGCGCCTACCGCGTTGACATAGCCCTGGACGTCGGGGGTGGAGGTGCCGAGCTGGAAGTTGTTCCACACCCCGGGTGCCAGTGGGGTGAAACCGTCGCTGGGGTTGTAGTGGCCGGAGGCGAACGCGTCGTCGTTGCCGAGGGTGAAGACGCCGTTGGCGGTGATGTCCTGGCCGCTCGCGAAGTTCGTCCCGTCTATCCACGGCTGGCGGTACGGGGTGAGGGCCTTGATGTTGTTGAACGTCACCCTGGTGGCGGTGTGGGTCTCATAGTTCCACTGCTTCGCGTCGCGGACGTAGGTGTCGTTGAACGTGATGTCCGACGAGTGCATGACCATGACGCCGCCCTGGTGCTGGCTGCGGTAGGCGTCGTGCGAGTCACCGATGCTGCGGGCGTTGTAGTTCGCCACGCCGTTGCCGTCGAAGACGCCGCGGCCGTCGAATTCGATGTTGCTCGAGTTGATGATCCCGACCGCCGGCTCGAACGCCTCCATGTACGCCTGGATGCGGTTCTTCAGCAGGGCCCCTTCGTCGGTGTAGATCTTCAGCTTGCCGCCCTTGAGCTTGCTGCCGTCCAGACCGTTGATCAGGAGACCGGACCACACGTAGGTGCCGTTCGGGAAGTAGAGCGTGTTGAGCGCCGTGGGGTTGGCTTTGATGGTGTCGATGGCGGCCTGCAGGGCGTACGTGACGTCGTCGGCGGCCAGCACCCGCACATTCGGGTACCGCACATTGACGCTGCTCGCGCTCACCAGCGTCCCGGCCGAGGTTTTCTGACCGGCGGGGATGGCGGTGCCGTTGACGGTCTTGCCGGCCATGGAGCTCGTCGTCGCGGCGGGAGCCTTCTGAGCCGCGCTGTTCGGGTTCTGCGCGAGGTACTTCGCGGCGAACTGCTGGAAGTTGAGGACACCGGTCTGCAGGTTGACACCGGAACCGTCCGGTGCGCTCGTGGTGTTCGGGCGCCGCGCCGGGTCTTCCAGCGGGTCGTTGATGACCGCCAGGTAGGGCTGTCCCGTGGCGGTGGTCGAGTCGCCGTTGACCATCACGATCGCTTGGTTCAACCCGGCGTCGGCTGACATCTGGAACGTCAGGGTGTGCCTGTCCGCGCTCACCGAGACGCTGCTGGACGGGTAGTAGCGGGCCGGATAGATGTTCACCGTGTCGATCGTGGTGCTGGGCAGCGTGATCGTGATCGTCGGTGTCCGGGAGTCCGACGCGAAGCGCGCGACGTCGAAGTTGTGGCCGTTCCGGGTGTACTTGACAGCCTGGACGGGCGTGCCGGCGACTTGCACCTGGTACTTGGTGGACGCCACGTCCGGGGACGTCGTCGTACCGCCACCCACTCCCGTCGGTGCGTACGTGTGGACGGTGGTGGCGGCGTGTGCGGGGACGGTGCCGGTGAGCATGAGGCTCGCCACCGCGATGGTGGCGCCGGCAGCGGCCGCGATGAAGCGCTTCACGCGCGAGCTGCGTCGCGCCGGGGCGGGGTTCGGGTCGGCGGCGTCGCCGGCCGGTCTGATCATGCCTTTCTCTCCTCAGGACGAGACCTTTGCAGGTCTGTTCAGGCGCTCGCCGTCTGCTGCAGACGGCGCGGAGCATTCGCGATGCCGCGGCCGGACCGCGGCCGTCGGGGCCGTCGCGGTCGAGGGGACCACCACGACGCACCGAGCGGGGTGACGCGGGTGAGGTCGAGTGTTGTTTCGCGCGGTGAGCCAGGGTGGCTCCCCCCCCCGCATTGACCGATCCACGGAATCGGGCGTGGCGGGGACGTTACTGCCGTATTTCCGGGACCGTCAATGCTCTGCGCACTTCAAGTCGCGGAAACAGCCGTGACCTGCCTGCGACGCCCTCACCGTGCTCCATAACGGCTGAATCACGGCCGCCGCGCGGAGCCTTGCCCTGTTGCGACAGTCGCCCTACTCTGACGCCACTTTCGTGGATCGATAAAAGTCTCAGGGAGCGTACGTGGTGACAATGGCGGAGGTGGCAGCTCGGGCGGGAGTCACCAAGCAGACCGTCTCCAACGTGGTGTCCGGCAAGAAGGTGCGGCCGGAGACCCTGGCGAAGGTGAACAAGGCGATCGCCGAACTCGGTTACAAGCCGAACCTGGTGGCGCGCTCGCTGCGCACCGGCAGCACGTCGACGGTGGGGCTGTTCGTGCCGTCGGTGGCCAACCCGTTCTATTCGGAGGTGGTCGAGGAGGTGGAGAACCTCCTGGTCGGCCGCGGATACAACCTGCTGCTCGCCACGACGCGCGACGATCCCGACTACACCCGGGCCCACCTGGAGAACCTCGCCGCGCGCTCGGTGGACGCACTGCTGGTCGCCTGCGACAACGGCGTCGCACAGCAGCTGCCGATGCTCGTCGAGGCCGCCTTCCCGGTCGCGCTGTTCGCCTGGGAGGGGGACCCGCCGACCATGCTGCCGGTGGTGTCCATCGACTACGAGCACGCCGGGTTCCTGGCCGGGCGCTACCTGAGGGATCTCGGCCACCGGAACGTCGCGGTGATCGCCGATCTCCCCGCGCACGAGCCGCGCGTGGCCGGGTTGCGCCGGGCGTTCGCCGACCACGGGCTGGCCATCGACGACCGCAAGGTGTTCGCCTGCACCAGGGACGACGCCGTCGGCGGGTTCGACGCGGGCCGTGCGGCCCTGGAGGCGGATCCGGAACTGACGGCGATCTTCGCCACCCACGACGTCCTGGCCCTCGGTGCCGTCGAGGCGGTGGTCCGGTCCGGGCGGCGGGTCCCCAGCGACGTCAGCGTCGTCGGCTTCGACGACATCGCCCAGGTCGGACAGATCCAACCAGCGCTGACCACGATCACCGTCCCGAAGCGGGAGATGGCCCAGCAGGCAGTCGAGCTGCTGCTGCGCGCCGTCGACTCCGGCCGGCCGCCGACCAACGTTCTCACGCTGCTGCGCCCGACCCTGACCATCCGGGACAGCAGCGCCCCGCCCCGGGCGACCGGATAGCGACTTGCACCGCTCGACCTGCACGTCACCCCCATGAGTCGCCGGCACGCTCCTGCCGGGCCGGCTGCCCGCCACCGCTACGAGTTGCGACAGAAGGCACGTCCACTGATGAAAGACCTCGACCCCAACGCCTACGTCGAAGACCGGTCGCCGGGCACCGGACGGCTGCGCCCGCACGCCGCGTTCGCCTCCGACCTGCCCACGATCGCGCTCGACGGCGACTGGAGATTCCGACTGGCGTCAGGGCTGGACGACCTCACCGGGGACTTCGCCGCGCCGGACTTCGACGACAGCGCCTGGGACCTGCTCGCCGTGCCGTCCTGCTGGCAGATGACCGGCCTGCCCGGCGGGCTCCGTTACGGCGCTCCGGCCTACACCAACATCCTGTACCCGTTCCCGGTCGACCCGCCACGAGTGCCCCGTGAGAACCCGACCGGTGAGTACCGTCGCGTGTTCGAGGTTCCGGACGGGTTCCCGGCATCGGCTGCGGTGCTCCGGTTCGAGGGCGTCGACTCGGCGTTCGCGGTGTGGCTCAACGGGATCCGGCTCGGCGACGGCAAGGGCAGCCGGCTGACGACCGAGTTCGACGTCTCCGCCGTTCTGCGGCCCGGCCGGAACGTGCTCGCGGTCCGCGTGCACCAGTGGTCGTCCGGCAGCTACCTGGAAGACCAGGACATGTGGTGGCTGTCCGGCATCTTCCGGTCGGTGTCCGTGGCAGCCCGCGGTGTCGAGGACTTCTTCGTCCACGCCGCCTACGACCACACGACAGGCCGGGGCACCCTGTCCGTAGACGTCGACGCCCCGACCCGCGTGGTCCTGTCGGTGCCCGAGCTCGGCATATCCGCCGCCGATCCGGCCGGCCCGCACGTGATCGACCGCATCGAGCCCTGGTCGGACGAGCGGCCGCGCCTGTACTCGGGGGAACTGGTTTCCGAGGCCGGGGAGCGGATTGCGCTGCGCATCGGCTTCCGCACGGTGGCCGTCGTGGACGGCGTGCTGACCGCCAACGGCCGGCCGATCTCGCTACGGGGCGTCAACCGCCACGAATGGCATCCGCTGACGGGGCGGACCCTGACCGAGGACGTCATGGTGACCGACGTGCTGCTCATGAAGCAGCACAACATCAACGCGGTGCGCACCAGCCACTACCCGCCCGACCACCGTTTCCTGGACCTGTGCGACGAGCACGGCCTGTGGGTGTTCTGCGAGGGCGACCTCGAGACGCACGGCTTCGAGCCGGGCGGCTGGCAGCGCAATCCCAGCGACGACCCCGCGTGGCGCGAGGCGTACCTGGACCGGGCCGCCCGGCTGGTGGAACGCGACAAGAACCACCCTTCGGTCATCGTCTGGTCTCTCGGGAACGAGTCCGGCACCGGATCGAACCTGGCCGCCGCGGCCGCGTGGATCCGGCACCGCGACGGCAGCCGCCTGATCCACTACGAAGGCGACCACGAGAGCTGCGCCTACGTCGACCTGTACTCCCGCATGTACATCGGCGTGGACGAGCTGGCCGCGGCGGGGCGCGGCCAGGAGCCTCCGACAGCTGATCCGATCGACGACGCCCACCGCCGGGCCCTTCCGGCCGTGCTGTGCGAGTACGGGCACGCCATGGGCACCGGCCCCGGCGGCTTGTCCGAGTACCAGCAGGTCATCGACGCGCACCCGCGCCTGGCCGGCGGATTCATCTGGGAGTGGATCGACCACGGGATCCTCCGGCGCACCGAACAGGACGCCCCCCGCTCGTTCTACGCCTACGGCGGCGATTTCGCAGAGGAGGTCCACGACGGCAATTTCGTCGCCGACGGGCTGCTCTTCCCGGACCGCACGCCGTCGCCGGGCCTGGTCGAGTACAAGAAGGTCATCGAACCGGTCCGGATCCACGTCGACCCGGCGGCGCGGCGGGTCGCCGTGCACAACCTGCACCACGTCCGCGACACCGGCTACCTGGACTTCCAGTGGACCGTCGAGGACGGCGGCGAGCCGGCCGGCTCCGGCGGCCTGACCGTGCCCGCGACCGCACCGGGCGCGACGACAGCCGTCGAATGGCCCGCCGACCTCGCCGCCGCGTTCGATTCGGTGCGCAAGAACGGCTCCGGCGACGAGGTGTGGCTGACCGTGACCGCGGTGCTCGCCGCCGACGAGACCTGGGCCCGGGCCGGCCACGAGATCGCCTGGGCGCAGGGGCTGGTCGTGGCTCCCGCCGCTTCGCAGGCCCCTTCCATGCAGGCGCCGGCGATCGCCCACGACGGGGACATCACACTGGGTCCCGCGCGGTTCGACGCCCGCAGCGGGGTGCTGATCCGGCTCGGCGACCTGGGGCTCGACGGGCCCAGGCTGGACATCTGGCGTGCCCCGATCGACAACGACCTGCTCAACGCCTTCGGCGAGCCGCAGATCACCGCTTGGCTCGCCGCCGGACTGAACCGGATGCGCCATGAGGTCCTGAGCGTCGAGCCCGACGCACAAGGACTCACGGTCACCGCCCGGCTCGCCGCCGTCGGGTCCTCCTCCGGGCTCGGCGTGGTCTACCGCTGGACGGCCTGCGACGGACCGGACACGGGCCAGGCCCGGCTCCGGCTGGAATGCGCCGTCACCCCTGACGGCGCATGGTCGGTGCCGCTGCCCCGGCTGGGGATCGCGATGTCGCTGCCCGGCACCGACGCCGAGGTCGAGTGGTTCGGCCTCGGTCCCGGCGAGGCGTACCGCGACTCCCGTACCGCGGCGCGCGTCGGCCGCTACCGGTCGACTGTCTCGGCGATGCAGACGCCCTGTGTCCGCCCGCAGGAGAACGGCAACCGCCACCAAGTCCGCCGCACCCGGATCACGACCCCGGACGGCACCCTGCTCATCACGGGCGACCCGGTCCTCGACCTGACCATGCGTCCTTGGAGCACCGCAGCCCTGGCCGCCGCGGCCCACCAGCACGACCTGGTCGGCGACGGCAGACTCCATCTCCACCTCGACCACGCGCACCACGGCCTCGGCAGCGCGGCCTGCGGCCCGGGCCCGTCGGCATCGGACGCCCTGGCCGCGGTCCCGACGGTGTTCCGCGTGGAGTTCAGCACCAGCCGGTAGGCGGGCCTGGCCGCCCGCCCACCGACAGTCCAGCAAGTCAGTCCCCGTCTCGAAGGGTTCCCTCACATGGACAGCACCACCATACGCACCCGCAGACTCCTGGCGCTCGCCACCGCGGCGGTCATGGCGTTCGGCGTCGGCGCGTGCAGCAGTGACAAGAACAACTCCGCCGCGGAACCGGGCCAGAGCGGGCCGGTGAACATGGAGTTCTGGGGCTGGGCCGGCTACGAGAAGATCGTCGACCAGTGGAACGCCGCCCACCCGGACATCAAGGTCACCTTCAAGAAGATCCCGTCGGGCGGCAAGGGCGGCTACACCCAGATCAGCAACGCGATCACCGCCGGCGAGGGCCCGTGCCTGGCCCAGATCGAGTACCAGGCCATCCCGTCGATGCTCGTGAAGAACGCGGTCATGGACATCACGAAGTACGTGAGCGACGGCATGGGCAAGTACGTCCCGTCGGCCGTCTCCGCCTCCAGCATCGGCGGCAAGGTCTACGGCGTCCCGGTGGACGTCGGCCCGATGGTCCTCTACTACCGCAAGGACCTGTTCGCCAAGTACGGCATCACCAAGCCGCCGGCCACCTGGGCCGAGTACAAGGCCGCCGCCGAGAAGGTCGCCGACGCCGATCCGAGCGTGAAGTTCGGCACCCAGCTCAACGAGGGCAACGATCTGGCGGCCTACAGCCTGCAGACCGGCCAGTCCTGGTACTCGACCCAGGGCGACAGCTGGACCGTCAGCATCGACAACCCCGGCACCCGGAAGGTCGCCGAATTCTGGCAGGACCTGAAGGACAAGGGTCTGGTGGCGAAGACCGGGAACGCCTGGGACCCGAAGTTCAACAAGGCCGCCACAGCCGGCAAGGTGCTGACGTTCGTCAACGCGTCCTGGGCCGCCGGCGGTCTGAAGTCGGATCTGAAGGCCCTGTCCGGCAAGTGGGCGGTCGCCCCGATGCCGACCTGGGAGGCCGGCGACGGCAAGAGCTCCAGCAACGGCGGCTCGGCCACCTCGGTGATGACCGGGTGCAAGACGCCCAGCGAAGCCGCGCAGTTCGCCGCGTTCCTGTCCGGCGACCCGCAGGCCGTGAAGACGGGCATCGCCGCTGGGCTGTACCCGGCGTCGAAGGCCGGACAGGACGACCCGTCGCTGGAGGAGGGTGACCCGTACTTCGGCGGCCAGAAGGTCGGCGAGGTGTACAAGGCCTCCGCCGCTCAGGTGCCCGACACCTGGACCAACGGCCCGACCTATCAGCAGGTCGAGACGGACTTGGCCGGTGCCATGGGCAAGGGCACCTATCCGGACGCGGTCACCAAGGTCCAGGCCTCGACAGTCGCGGCGATCAAGAAGCTCGGACTGTCGGTGACCGACGGCTGAGGCAGCGGACTCCAGCCGCCCCGCAGGATTCCCGCGGCCGCCCCTATCCGGCGCCGCGGGGATCCGCTCCCTGACGACGAACCGTCCAGCGAGGTTTCCATGAGCAGTCCCAGCAGCACCCGGACCGCGTCTCCGCCGCGGCCGGTACCCGCGGTCACCCGCCGCGTCTCCCCCGCCGGTCGGCCGCGGCGCGCCGGCCGCCGCAGCGCGTGGACCGCGTCGGGTTTTCTGGCGCCGTTCGCGGTGCTCTTCCTGACCATGATGGTCGCGCCGATCGGCTACGCGATCTACCAGAGCTTCTTCACCGTCCGCCGCGCCGGGCTGTTCGGCGGTGCGCAGGCCACCGAGTTCGCGGGACTGTCCAACTACGCCGCCGCCTTCGGCGACCACGACTTCACCGCGTCGATCATCCGAGTCGTGCTCCTTGGCTGCGTCCAGGTCCCGGTCATGCTCGGCCTGGCCCTCCTGCTCGCGCTCCTGCTCGACTCCCGCTCGGCCCGGCTGCGGAAGACCTACCGGCTCACGTTCTTCCTGCCCTACGCGCTGCCGGGTGCGATCGCCGCGTTGATGTGGTCCTTCCTCCTGGTGAAAGACCTCTCGCCGTTCACCGGACCGCTGTCCCACCTCGGGATCGACGTCGACTTCCTGTCGCCGTCGTGGGTTCCGGTCTCGATCGGGAACATGATCACGTGGGGCTGGACCGGCTACAACATGCTGATCATCTACTCCGCGCTGCAGACGATCCCGGCCGAGGTGACGGAGGCCGCCGCGCTCGACGGCTGCACCGGATGGCGCCTGGCGTGGGCGGTGAAGATCCCGCTGGTACGTCCCGCGCTGGTGCTGACCACGATCTTCTCCATCATCGGCACGGCGCAGCTGTACACCGAGCCGGCGGTCCTTGTCGGCGCGCGCATCCCGGGCGTCGACCCGAAGTTCTCCCCGATCATGAACTCGACCCTGGCCATGGACCTGGGCGACCAGAACCTGGCCGCCGCCCAGTCCGTCGTGCTCGCGTTGATCACCCTCGTGCTCTCGTTCGGATTCCTCAAGTACAACCAGCGCAAGGGAGCGATGGCATGAGCGTGATTCAGGCCGGCCGACCGACCCGACCGGCCCGCCGCGCCACCGACATCGCGAGCAGGGCCGTCGTCAACGGAGTGCTGGGCCTGATGGCCCTGTACACGCTGATCCCGCTGTGGTGGCTGTTCGTCTCCGCGACCAAGGCCTCGGGCTACCTCTACACCGGTACGCCGCTGTGGTTCTCCCACTTCGACCTGGTCACCAACATCAGGAACGTGTTCAGCTTCGAGGACGGCATCTTCTCCACCTGGCTCGCCAACAGCGCGCTGTACAGCCTCGTCGGCGCCACCGTCGGCACCCTGCTGTCCGCGATGGCCGGCTACGCGCTGTCCAAGTTCAGCTTCCGCGGCCGCGAAAGCGTGTTCAACGTCATCCTCGCCTCGGTTCTCATCCCGGCGCCGATGTTCGCCCTGCCGCTGTTCCTGCTCATGGCCAAGCTCGACATCACCAACTCCTACTGGTCGGTGCTGCTGCCCAGCTGTGTCAGCCCGTTCGGCGTCTACCTGTGCCGGATCTTCGCCGCGGCGTCCGTCCCGGACGAACTGCTGGAGGCCGCACGGCTCGACGGAGCAGGCGAACAGCGCACCTTCTTCCGGATCGCCCTGCCGCTGATGTCCCCGGCACTGGTGACCGTCTTCCTGTTCCAGTTCGTCGGCATCTGGAACAACTACCTGCTGCCCTCGCTCATGCTCAACACCCCCTCACTGCAGCCCGTCACGGTGGGCCTGGTGCAGTGGCGTTCGGAGTTCGCCAGCGGAGTGCCGCCGCTGCTGCCGATCACCGGTGCGTTCCTGTCGCTGATCCCTCTGCTCGTCGCCTTCGTCAGTCTCCAGCGGTTCTGGCGCAAGGGCCTGACCGCAGGCTCCGTCAAGTAACACGTTCGCTGCCCCACGCCCATCCCGAACTGCAAAGGACCACTGCATTGCCCCGCGCCCACGTCATTCTCGACAAGCAGGCCGTCATCGCTCCTGTCCGGCGCCGCACCTTCGGCTCGTTCGTCGAACACCTCGGCCGCTGCGTGTACACCGGGCTCTACGAGCCGGAACACCCGAGCGCGAACGACGACGGGTTCCGTATGGACGTCGTCGAACTGGTCAGAGAGCTGGGCACCAGGACCGTCCGCTACCCCGGCGGCAACTTCGTCTCCGGCTTCCGCTGGGAGGACTCGGTCGGCCCCCGCGACAAGCGCCCGGTGCGCCGCGACCTCGCCTGGCATTCGCTGGAGTCGAACCAGGTCGGCCTGGACGAGTTCGCCCGCTGGCTCAAGCTCACCGACTCCGAGCTGATGCTCGCGGTGAACCTCGGCACACGGGGCATCCAGCCCGCCCTGGACCTGCTCGAGTACGCCAACCACCCCTCCGGTACGGCGCTGTCGGACCTGCGTGTCGCCAACGGCACGCCGGACCCGCACAACGTGCGCATGTGGTGCCTCGGCAACGAGATGGACGGCCCCTGGCAGACCGGCTTCATGACGGCCGACGACTACGGCAAGCTCGCCGCCCGTACCGCCGGCGCGATGAAGATGGCCGACAAGGACCTCGAACTCGTGGTCTGCGGCTCCTCCGGCTCCTGGATGCCGACCTTCGGCGACTGGGAGCGCACGGTGCTCGAGCACACCTACGACCACGTCGACTACGTCTCCTGCCACGCCTACTACCAGGAGCTCGACGGCGACCTCGGCTCCTTCCTCGCCTCGGCGACCGACATGGACTACTTCATCGACACCGTCGTCGCGACCGCCGACCACGTGGGCTACAAGAAGCGCTCCAACAAGAAGATCAACATCTCGTTCGACGAGTGGAACGTCTGGTACCAAAAGGAGTTCCACGAGTCCGACGAGGTCAACGACGAGTGGCGGCACGCCCCCCGGCAGCTGGAGGACGTCTACTCGGTGGCGGACGCCGTCGTCGTCGGCAACCTGCTGATGACGCTGCTCAAGCACAGCGACCGCGTCACCTCGGCCTCGCTCGCGCAACTGGTCAACGTGATCGCGCCGATCATGACCGAGCCCGGCGGCCCTGCCTGGCGGCAGACGACCTTCTACCCGTTCTCGATCACCAGCCGGCTTGCCGCCGGTGAGGTGATCCGGCCCGTTGTCGAGGCGCCGACCTACACGACGGCACGCCATGGCGAGGCGTCCGTCGTCGACGCCGTCGCGACCGTCGACGAGGACCGGGCCGCGGTCTTCCTCGTCAACCGCGGGCTTACGCAGGCCACTCAGGTCACGGTCGATGTGCGCAGCCTCGGCTCCTCGCGGATTCTGGAGGCGGTCACACTCGCCGACCCGGACGCGTATGCGAAGAACACACTCACCGAGCAGAACCGCGTGACCCCGCACGCGAACCCGAGCGCGATCCTGTCCGACGGGCTGCTCCGCATCGAGCTGCCGCCGGTGTCGTGGACCGCAGTTGCGCTGGGCTGAGTGACTGTCACCGCCGCCGGCATGCAAGACCGCGACGGCGCTCACCTGGCGGCTACGCCGGACGTCTGGTGGCCTGAGCCAAGACCGTTCTGCGACTGACCGTGACAATCGTCAAACGTACCGACAGAACCGCCGGTTTCGTTGTCCTGCCCCGCAGGTGGGACGTCGGACGAGTCCGCCGTTCGCGTAGTTCGGCGAGTTCGGGCTGGTCAACGTGGGCGATGAGCCGGTGCGGCCAGCAGCTCTCGCGGCGTGTGGCGATCCAGCCGCGGTTGATCCAGGCGTAGAGGGTGGCGGTGGTCATGTCCAGCTCCACGGCCAGGTGTTTGAGCCACCACTCATCCTGACCTGGCTCTTCTCCGTCAGGTGCGGAGCGGTGGCGGTGGACTCGGCCAGCGGGGCAGCCGAGTCGGCGCATGAGGTTGCGGATGGTGTTCGAGGCGATCCGCCTGCCGCCCTTGGCTTCGAGGCGTCGGCGATCCGCTGGCGCCGACGCCCTGGCCTGCGAGTTCACGGATGCGGTCGACCAGTTACGGGTAGTACGACAGCTGGTTGAGCCGCTGGACCGGGCGGACGAGCTCCTTGCGGTCCGTGACCATGGTGCTCTTCGCATGCCACAGCCCGGTGATGTCACTGGCCAGAGCGGTGATGGTCTGCCGCTCGGCCGAGGTGAGGACGCGGGGGCCGGCGCGGGTGAAGCGGTCATGCTCCTCGCGGAGTTTCTGCTGGTTGGCCAGTGAGGTCTCCCACTGGGCCACCGGACACCGTGTCCCATGCGTGACGGCCCGGCCCCACGGCGAAGGAGCCATCGGGCCGGGCCGTGGCAGCGCCGGCTCGTATCAGCCGGCGGGCGGGATCGATGTGCGTCTAGCCGGTGACCCGGCGGAACGTCCACTGCTGGTTGGTGCTGCCCCTGTCGGCGTACTGGATCAGCGCGGCTCCGTCGGCCGTGCTGCCGGAGCTGACGTCGAGCACCTTGCCGCTGTTGCGGTTGACCACCTGGAACACACCGCCGGACAGCGGGCGCAGCTGCCACTGCTGGCTGGCCCTGCCGTCGAGGGTCGCCTGTACGACCCGCGCGCCGTCCGCCGTGGAGGATCCGGCCACGTCGAGCACCTTGCCGCTGCGGACGCAGGTGATGGTGTGGTAGCCGTCGGCCGTGGACTGGAAGGCCCACTGCTGGTTCGTCGCGCCGTTGTCGGTCCACTGGATCACGGCGGCGCCGTCCGCGCCGGACCCACCGGAGACATCGGCCACCTTGCCGCTGCGCACGCTGACGCATGTGTACGTCCGCGCGGGGGCGATGGTGTACTGCACCGAGTCCACGTCGATGTGACCGGTGCCGCCCGGGTTGTAGGTGTACAGGCCGATCCGGTCGCCGCGGTAGCCGCCCCAGGTGAGCTGGTAGGTGCCGCCGACCTGGGTGAACGTGCTCCCGTCGAGGCTGTAGGAGAAGCGGCTGACCCCGTTCACGTCCCACGTGGTGCGCAGCCACACGGCGTTCTGCGTGATGGCCGCGCCGCTGGTCAGAGTGGAGCCTGCGTTGTGCTCGATCGTGGTGGTGGCCCCACTGCGTCGGACACCCAGTCCGGCGTAGGTGGCGGCGTAGTGGCACAGCCCGGCGTGCTGGCCGTCGGCGAGGCCGGCCAGTTCGAGGCGGACGGTCACCGTGGCGCCGCCCGCGGTGCGCAGCACTCGTTGGGTGAGGGTGTTGCCCACCTTCATCAGGTTGTCCCCGGCCAGCGGTGCGAACGCCTTCAGCCGCAGATAGCCGGGGCGTTCGGTCAACGACCAGTAGCCCGCGCGGGGTTGGTAGTACCACTCCCACTGCGGCTTGAGGCGGGTGTCGGTGAACGAGTCGCTGGTCACGACGGCGGGCAGCGCGTCGACGGGGAGGCCGGGGGTGCCGGCGGCGGGCAACCGGCCCGTCCACGCCATGGTGCCGATGCCGTCCGAGCCCACCGTGCCGATGATCGGCCAGCCGTCCACCCAGGTCACCGGCAGCAGGGACAGCACGCGCCCCTCCCAGCCGCCGTGGCCGTGGTGGGTCACGAAGTACCAGTCGCCGCCCGGGGTCTGCACCAGCCCGCCCTGGTTGGGCTCGCGGTCCACCGAGGTGTTGACATGCAGCAACTGCCTGGTCTCGAACGGGCCGTAGAGGCTGGAGCCGCGGTTCATCATGAGCACCCGGCCCTCGGACTTCACCTCGCTGAACAGGTGGTAGTAGACACCGTCGATCTTGTACAGCTTGCTGGCCTCGCTGCGGTTCGACTGGTGGATCACCGGGGCCGGGCCGACCAGCGACTTGCCGTCCGCGGACAGCTTGTACAGGTGGATCTTGTAGTTGTCCGAGTAGTGCGTGGTGACCAGGTAGCCCTGGCCGTCGTCGTCCCAGAACGGGCACACGTCGTTCCAGCCGGAGGTCCGCCACATCGAGTGCAACGGCTCCCAGGGCCCGGTCGGCGACGGGGCCGACGTCATGAAGAAGCCCTCGTCGGGCGTGTTGAAGTACACCCAGTACCGCCCCGCGTGGTAGCGGATGGCCCCGGCCCACACACCGCGGCCGTAGCGGTTCATCCGGTCCCAGTTCAACTCCGGTCCGATGCGGGTGACGTCGTCGACCGAGCCGCCGAGCGTGCGCCAGTTGACCAGGTCCTTCGAGTGCAGGACGGCCATGCCGGGTGAGTACCCGAACGTGCTGGTGATGCCGTAGTAGTCGGAGCCGACCCGGATGCAGTCCCAGTCGCTGAAGTCCCCCGGGAGGATCGGGTTGGCGTAGGTGCCGTCGCCCTGGTCACCCCAGGTGCCGGCCGGAAACGAGTCTGCCGCCGCCACGCTCGACGGGAGCAGGCCCGGGAGGAGGAGGGCGCCGGTACCGACCGCGGCGAGCCGGCCGAATTGTCTTCTGGTGAGGTCCACGATGCAGTCCTTGGCTGGAGGTCATGCGGGAGCGGTGGGTGGACACCGCGGGGAGAACGCGGGAGGGAGAACGTGGAGGGGACACGGCCTTCACGTCGTGCGCGCCGCGCCCCAGCGGGCTGACGCCCCTCACCCGCGCTGTGCGGGGGGGGTGGCGGCATGACGAAGGCAGACCCCCGGACGCCTGGGCAACGGTCCTTTGGGACACGCGACGACCGAGGACGGAACGACGGCTGGTCGATATATCGAACGACTATCGACTTGTCGAACTGATCGACGCCGAAGTTAGAGCCCCGGCCGCACAGAAGTCAACGGATCGTCCGCGTTTTTCCGAGACGTGCGGCGGCCGGGACAGGGCGCGCACCGCGCGCCGGCGGGCGGCGTCAGCCGAACAGACGGCGCTGGATCTCGCGCCGGTAGTCCTCCAGGGTTCGGTCGAGGTGTGCCGCGGTGGCCTGCGCCGCTTCCTCGGGGCGGCCGTCACGGATGGCCCGGTAGATCGCCTCGTGCTCCTCGACCGCCAACTCGGTGTTCGCACCGAGCGCTTCATGGATGCCGATGGCGCTGGACTGGCGCTGCAGCCGTCGCGCATCGCGCACGGCGCTCACGAGGAAGGTGTTGTGCGAGGCCACGGATACGGCCGCATGAAAGTCGTCGTCCGCCTGATTGAACACATCGACCAGACCGTGCACGAAGCCGTGCCGGCACTGCAGCACCGCCACCTCGATGGTGCGCAGTTCCGCGGGAGTGGCGCGGGTGGCCGCCAGGCTACTGGCGGCCATCTCCTGGACCCTGCGGAACTCGAACAGCATCAGTACGTGATCGATGTCGACGGGGCGGAAGAAACCTCCCCACCGGCTGGTGATGAGCATGCCTTCGTCCTCCGCGACGAACAGACCCCGCCCCTTGTGCGCCCGTACCCGACCCAGCGCCGAAAGGATCTTGACGGCTTCCCGCACCACCGCCCTGCTGGTGTCCAGCGTCTGGGCGAGGTCGATCTCCGTGGGCAGCCGGTCACCCGGCGCCAGTCGCTCCTCGGCGATGTACGCGAGGATCCGCTCCGCCACGATCTCGTACCCGGGACGGTAGTCACGCCGCTCGTCCGAGCCGTCCACCCCCGCGGGCACGGCAGGAGATGCCTGGACCGGCAGGGCTGCTTCGATCGCTGGCGGGTCGTCCATCTGCGCTGCCTCCCGGGTGACTTCTGCTCACGCGACTGATCGCGGTGGAGCCGATATCATCGTAGCGCAGAGGAGATATAAGTCGTACTCATTCTGAGCGAGATCCATGGCGAGGGTCATGGCCATCCGAGTGCGCAAAATAGCCTTTATCGGGCATGGCTGGCGCAACTGCTCGCTCGCCGCAGGAAAATCAGCGAGGGAACGTTGCACGCACCCTTGACGTACCACTCGATAGGGCGGCTAATTTCTTCCACGCCGATCGCAGCGCAGCCGCCTCTTCCGTCTCCGTCGCCCTTCCGGGCCGGCCCAGCGTCGTCCCGGCTCGCGCCACTCGCCCACCCGCTCGCGCCGCCTGCCCCATCTGCTCGGCAGGAAGCGAGCGGCATCGCTGGGCGGGTGCGCGGTCACGGTGCTGCTGACCGTGACGGCCTGTGGCGACGGCACCGCCGGTACGACCACGAAGGACGGCTTCGCCCAAGTGCCGCAGAAGGAGGGCATCGTTGACCGTCTGGGTGGATGCGACCCGCTTGGAGGCCGCGAAGCTGTACAAGGAGCAGCATCCGGACGTGGAGATGGTCATCGTCAGCTACGACGGCAACGCCAATGGTTCGAACTACCTGCAGACCAAGGTGCAGTTGTTCAACCGGACCAAGAAGGGCTGGCCGGACGTCGTCTTCAGTTCGCAGAACAACGAGGTGACCTGGGCGGTGGACGCGGGCTTCGCCGCGCCGCTCAACACTGGTCTGCTCCCCTCGGACTTGCTGGGGAAGTTCGCGAGCGGGGCCAACGATGTCTGCACGGTCGACGGCACCGTCTACTGTCTGCGCAACGATCTCTCCCAGGTGGTGCTGTGGTACAACGCGCCGCTGTTGAAGAAGTTCGGCTACGCGGTGCCGAAGACGTGGGAGGAGTACCAGAAAGCTCGGCGAGAAGGTGGCAGAGGAGCATCCGGGCTATCTCGTGGGCGACGCGGGTGACTCCTTCACCCCCGAGATCTATCTGTGGGCGAGCAAGTGTGGCGCCAATGACATCACCGGCCCGACGGCCGTGTCGGTGAACACCACCGGCGAGGCCTGCACGAAGATGGCCGAGCTCATGGACGTACTGATCAAGAACAAGTCCATGTCCATCAGCGGGGTCTTCAGCACCGACTTCGCCAAGAACAACGCGGACAAGATCCTGCTCATGCCGGGCCCGGCCTGGTTCGGCGGAGCGGTGTTCAAGGACACCCTCAAGACCCGGCCGGGCAGATCGCGGTGGCGCCCATCCCTCAGTGGGAGGGCGAGACCGCACCCGCCACCGGCAACGTCGGCGGCGGTACCTGGCTGGTGTCCCAGCACTCCGCCCACCTCGAGGCCGCGACCGACTTCCTGAAGTGGGTCACCACCGACAACGCCTATCAGGGCGAGAAGGCACCGGGCTTCCCGGCCTACGCGCCGGCCGCCGAGGCGTGGCTCAAGGGACAGGACGCTTCGGGCTACTTCGCCAGTGGCCTGACCGTGCTCAAGGACGCCTCCTCCCAGGTCTGGCCCGGCTGGGGCTCGGGCAAGTTCAGCCAGGAGGCGATCTGGGCCGCCACCGTCAAGCCCGGCCTGACCGAGGGCAAGTCCATCGTCTCGATGCTGCCGGCCTGGCAGGACGCGATCGTCAAGCACGCCCAGGCCAATGGATACAAGGTCTCCCAGTGACCGCCCTCGGCCACTTCTCCTCCGGATCCGCCGGCCGGCCCTCTCGCGGCACCGGCCGGCAGAGCCGGGCCGGCATCGCCTTCGTCTCCGGCTATGTGCTCCTGCTTGTCGCCTTCGGCATCCTGCCGACCGGATACGCGATCTACTTCGCGTTCACCGACGCGGGAGGGTCGTTCACCGGCTTCTCCAACTTCGTCACCACGGCACAGGACTTCCGCTTCATGGACGCCGTGGGCCATGTCGCGCTGTACCTGCTGTTCTGGCTGGTCTCCCTCGTGGTGTTCGTGGTGGTCCTGGCGCTGCTGCTGCACCGCCTCGCCTTGGGCGCCCTCAGCAAGTCCCTGCGCTTCCTCTTCTACATCCCCGGAGCGCTCGCCGGCGCCGCGAGCGTCCTGGTGTGGCTGTTCATGCTCGACCCGACCGTGAGCCCGGTCAGTTCACTGCTCGGCATGCTGGGGTTCGACACGTTCGGTGAGGTGATCGCGCCGGGCCATCTGCCGGTCCTGTTCACGATCATCGCGTTCTGGACCGGCGCCGGCGGCTGGATCGTCGTCATGTACGGGGCACTCAACAACATCCCCACGGACGTGATGGAGGCCGCTCGTATCGACGGCGCGGGCGCCTGGCAGACCGCCTGGCACATCCAGATCCCGATGCTGCGCAAGTGGATCGTGTACATGGTGATCCTGGCCTTCGCGGGCGGCGCCCAGCTCTTCGTCGAACCGCAGCTGCTCTCCCTCGCGAGCGTGGGCACAGCAGGCCGCGACTACTCGCTGAACCAGCTGACGTACGACTTCGCCTTCCAGCTGAACAACATCAACGGCGCCGCCGCGGTCTCGGTGGAGCTCCTGGTCGTCAGCGTGTCGGCAGCCGCCCTCTTCGTCGCACGGTCGGGGTTCTTCGATGCCGACTAGTTCCCCGCGCCGCCTCGTGCCCCGTCTGCTGACCGGCTCCGTCCTGCTCGTCTTCCTGGTGTTCTTCGTGCTGCCGGTGCTGTGGCTCGTCCTCGCGGCGACCAAGACCGATCAGCAACTCGTCCACGGCAGCCCGCTCTCCTTCGGCTCCTGGCACACCCTCAGGGCCAACTGGGACGCCCTCACCGCGTTCCAGGACAACGCCGTCCTGCAGTGGCTCGGCAACTCGACGTCGTACGCGCTGATCTCACTGGTCATCACGCTCTGCGTGGCCATCCCGGCGGGCTACGCGCTGGCCATGACCGAGTTCCGCGGACGGCACACTCTGCTCGTCTCGACCCTGGTCGTGATGCTCATGCCGACCGCCACGCTGGTGGTGCCGCTGTTCCTGGAGATCAACGCGGTGCGGCTGATCGGCACGATGTGGTCGATCATCCTGCCGTACTCGTTCTACCCGTTCGGCGTGTATCTCACGTACATCTACTTCACCACCGCGGTACCGAAGGATCTGCCGGCGGCGGCACGTATGGACGGCTGCTCGGAGTTCGGTGTCTTCCGGCACATCGCGCTGCCGCTGGCGACACCGGTCGTCGCGCTCGTCGGGTTCTTCAGCTTCGTCGCCAACTGGACCAACTACTTCCTGCCCTACGTGATGCTGCCCGAGAGCGATCAGATGCCCATCCAGGTGGGGGTCGGGACCCTGCTCAGCAATGTGCCGTCCTTCAATCCGGCCGTCGGCACCCTCGCGATCGAGCGGCCGCAGCTGGCCCTGGCGACGCTCGTGGCCATCACACCCGTACTGATCGTCTTCCTCTTCGCCCAGCGTTTCCTGGTCAGCGGGATGCTCGCCGGCGCCACCAAGGAGTAGGCCCCGGCCTGCCCTCCCGACCCTGATGCCCGATCCGGCGTCGTCCACCGACCGTCGTCCCCGGCGAGCGCACCCCGCCCCACCCCGAACGGAGCTCCGTCCCATGCCCTTCACTTCTTCCGGCCCCACCTCGGGTGGGGACACCCCGGTCTCCGGGCAGCCCGCCCCGCCACCCGAGATCGAGGCGGGAGTGCCGGTGCTCGAACCGCCCGGCTGGGCCGTGTCGCAGCGTGCGCTGTTCGACCTGCTCGACCACGCCTGGCGGCGCTTCGCCCGCGACTTCACCGGCCCGGACGGACGGCTGAACTACACCGGGTCGCTGACCACCCGCGACGGTGCGGACGACTTCTACGAGGTGTTCTTCAACTGGCCCCAGCTGTACCTCCTCGGCGGCGCGGACGATCTGCTGCCCGCCGGCGAGAAGCACTGGGAGGGCGTGACCCGGCAGCTCACCGAACTCGGCATGCTGCACGACGAGTTCGAGCGCGGCTACGACTGGTTCCACCAGGGCGAGAGCCTGCTGCTGCTCTACTTCCCGAGCTGTACGTCGACCCGGCCAAGGGCAACTACGACCCCGAGCACCGTGTCATCACCCGCCCGCACAACGGCAGCGACCCCGACCGCACGGGCCTGTTCGACGGCGACGTGTACCCCTGGCTGCCGAAGGAAGCGGAGACGTACGGCTTCCCGCTGGAGTGGATCCCCGAGGCGGAGGGCGGCCCGTACCCGCTCTCCGCGGACCCGCGGCTCGGCGCGCAGATGCGGGACCGGATGGGTGTCGGCGACACCGCGGTCAACCTGGCCGCGGCCGGGCTGGTCCTCAACGCGTGGATCCTGTCGGGCGAAGACCGCTACCGCGACTGGATCGTCGAGTACGTGGGCACGTGGCGCGAGCGCACCCGTGCCAACGGTGGCCTCGTCCCGGACAACGCGGGCCCGGACGGTGTCGTGGGCAGCCTGCTGGAGGGCCGCTGGTACAGCGGCCACTACGGCTGGTCCTGGCCGCACGGCTGGCACAGCGTGGGTCACGCGGCCTGTGTGGCGGCGCTCGCGGCGGCGACGGTCACCGGGGACGACGACTACCTCTCCATGGTCGCGACCTCGCTCGACACCCTCATCGGTCACGCCAAGGTGATGCCCCACACCGACGCGGACTCCAGCCTCCCCTCGAAGTGGGTGGTCGAACTCGGCCCCGACATCCACACCCCGACACCGCACCTTCCCTTCCGGCACAACGACTCGGGCTGGTTCGACCACAACCCGCTCACCCCGCCCGTGCCGGTGGCCCTGTGGCACCACACGGCCTCCGACGCAGACCGCGCCCGGCTGGAGCGGCTGCGCGAGGCCGACGGCATCGACTGGCGTACCGTACGTCCGTTCCGGGCCAAGGAGGAGTCGGGGCACGAGAAGGCCTGGTTCGCGTTCCTCGCCGGCGACGACCCCGGCTACCCCGAGCGCATACTCGCCGCCGCGCAGGCCCAGATCCGCCACCGGCTGCGGCGGATGGACCGCTACCGCGACCTGGACGTGGCCGAGGCCGACATCCACGTGTGGCAGCTGTGCAACCCGGTGGTCACCGAAGCCCTCGTCCAGCTGACCTGGGGCGGCCCCCAGGTGCTCTACAACGGCGGCCTGCAGCAGGCCCGGCTGCGCTACCACGACGCCGAGGCCCGCCGCGCCGGTCTGCCGCCGGAGGTCGCCGCGCTGGTCACCTCCATCGACCCGGAGGCGACCACCGTCGAACTGGTGAACCTCTCCCCCGAGACCGAGCGCACGGTGATCGTCCAGGCCGGCGCCTTCGCCGAGCACACCGTCACGGCCGTCCGGTACACCACCTGCCGGGACGACGGCTGGATCGGCGACATGTACGACTACGGCCACACCGAGCCCGTCGTCACCGAGGCGGAGCAGGACTGCGCCGGCGCCTTCCTGACCGTACGGCTGCCCGCGTCCACCCGTATCCGGCTCACCCTGCGCCTCCAGCTGCGCTCCCGCACCCCCAGCTACCGCACCCGTTCGACACCCCGGCGGGCCCGCCCTCCCAGCGCACGGAAGGAGAACGCGCATGAAGCGCATCGCGCAGACCATGTCGACCCTGCTGGCGATGGCCCTCTCCGCGACGCCGCTGAGCTCCCTCACGCTGTCGACCCCGGCCTCGGCCGCGACCCAGGCGACGTACTACGTCGCCCCCGACGGCAACGACGCCAACCCCGGGACGATCTCCGCGCCGTTCAAGACCCTGCGGCACGCGCGGGACGTCGTACGCACCGTCAACGACGACATGACCGGCGACATCAACGTCTATCTGCGCGGCGGCAACTACTCCGTGAGCAGCACCATCGACTTCACGTCGGCCGATTCCGGGACGAACGGCCACCGTGTCGTCTACGCCGCCTACCAGGACGAGAAGCCGGTGCTGAACGGTGGCGTCCCGGTGACCGGCTGGACGCAACACAGCGGGAACATCTGGAAGGCCTCGCTGAACCGGGACGACAAGCTCCGCGCGCTCTACGTCAACGGCAGGCGTGCCCAGATGGCCTCGAAGACGATCAACTCGGCCGGATGCTACGGGACCTACACCGTCACGGCCGGCCAGGCTCCCTGGGCCTGGGAGTCGGGGTCGCAGTGCGACGGATCCAAGTACAGCCTCTCCGACCTGCCCGCCGTCGCCGCCAACCAGGACGACGTCGAGATCAAGTCGGCCACGACCTGGACCACGGCCATCGTGGGCGTCCGGCAGATCACCACGAGCTCGGACGGTGCCAACCGCGTGGCCCTGTTCCAGCAGCCGGGTGCGGCCATCGCCCAGGCACCGCCGTACGGCCCGTTCAAAGCCGGCGGCAGTCATACGTTCATGAACGCGTTCGAGTTCCTTGACCAGCCGGGCGAGTTCTACTTCAACAAGACCACCCACACGCTGTACTACTACAAGGCCGGCTCCGAGGACATGACCACGGCGAAGGTCTTCGCGCCGAACAACGTGTCCACCCTCCTCAAGATCGCCGGCACGTCGACCACCGACCACGCGCGGAACATCACGTTCTCCGGACTCACGGTCGAGCACTCCGACTGGAACCTGGTCAATGTCGCGGGCTCCGTCTTCCGGCAGGGAACGCAGGGCAACGCCGGCTCGACCGTGTACGCGAGGAAGAACTTCCACGCCTACACCTACCGCAACGTCGACCTGCCGCCGGGCATCATCCAGATCGAGAACGCCGACGGCATCACCCTGCGGCGCAACACGGTGCAGCACACGGGCGCCGACGGAATCAACATGGTCAACGACGTGACCGACTCGCAGCTGATCGGCAACGTCACGAATGACATAGCCGGCTCCGCGATCACCGTGGGGCACCCCCAGCACGTGTACATCGGGGACTACACCTCGACCAACAACGAGAAGTACCCGGTGAACGTCGAGGGGGTCTGCAAGAACATCTCGATCACGAACAACTACCTCTACGACAGCGCGGTGTTGTTCAAGGGCTCCAGCCCCGTGTCGGCGTACTTCGTGGACTCCCTGTCCGTGGAGCACAACCGGATCGAGAAGTCCCCGTGGGCGGGCATCACCCTCGGTTGGGGTTGGTGGAACTTCGACGGTTCGACGAACTCGATCCGCCCGGGAGTGCCGACCACCACGGCGAAGAACAACACCATCCGCCACAACCAGATCGTCGACCCGATGCAGACGCTCGGCGACTCCGGCGCCATCTACACCCTGGGAGCGCAGCCGGGAACCGAGATCAGCGACAACTACATCCAGGGCGTTCCGGCCAGCCACAAGTACGGACTCCACCCCGACGAGGGCTCCGCCTTCATCAACTACCACGACAACGTGCTCGACGTGGACAAGGACCTCAGGTCCACCATTCACTCCGGCCCTTGGGGCCGGCAGCACGACCTGAGCATCACCAACACCTACGGCACCGTCAACAAGATCTGGGACAAGAGCGTCCCGAACAGCACCATCCAGGACGTGCGCGCGTACGCGGACAACGTGTGGCCGTCGCAGGCGTACGGCATCGCCGTGAACGCGGGCCTGGAGGACGCCTACAAGGACCTCGTCCCCCTCAGCAGAGTGGCCCTGCAGGACTATGCGCTGCCCGCGAGCACGTTCACCGGCAAGGGCGTGTCGTCCGTTCCCGTCCGCAGCATCGGTGACGGGACCAGGACTCTGTGGCTCGCTCCCTCCGGTACGACGACGTTCGCCGTCGGCCCCACCATGACGAAGGCAGCTGGAACCGCGACGACCATCACTGTCCCGCCGACGGCCGGCGACTACCGCCTCTACGTCGTGGACGCCCAGGGGAACGCCTCGCCCGCGTCGAAGTCGGTCGTACGGCAGCGCTGGGCCTACGTCGACGACAAGGACTCCCCCGTCACCTACTCCTCAGGCTGGTCGAACTGGAACGACTCGCAGGACTTCAAGGGGTCCGAGAGGTTCACCAGCAGGGCGGGCGACTACGTCCAGTACTCGTTCACCGGGTCGGCCATTCGGTATCTCGGCATGAAGCAGCCGAACATGGGCAAGGTCGACGTCTACATCGACGGCACCCTGGCACAGGCGGGCATCGACGCGTACGCCCCGACCGTGACGAAGCAGGTGGTGCTGTTCGAGAAGACGGACCTCGCCGCGGGACCCCACACGATCAAGGTCGTGTGCACCGGCACGAAGAACGCGTCGGCCTCCAACACCGTGTGCGCGCTGGACGCGTTCGCCTCCATCGTCTTCCCCGCGAAGAACGCGTTCTACTGGAACGACACCGGAGCACAGAACCAGCGCTGGCGGTGGGTCGCGGTGGGTGACGGCAGCTACGAGATCGTCAGCCAGAACAGCGGTCTGCTGCTGGACGTCACCGGCGGGTCCACCGCGGACGGCGCGACCATCGTCCAGCGGGCCGACGACAACGGTACGAGCCAGCACTGGACGCTGGTCGCCGACGGAAACGGCTACTACAAGATCAAGAATGTGAACAGCGGCAAGCTGCTCGCGGTGTCCAACTCGACGGCGGGCACTCAGCTCGTACAGACGACGGACACGAACGCCGACAGCCAGCTGTGGCGGGCGGTGAACGTGGACTGATCCCCCAGCCACCGCGACCCGCGGCGTGCGGTGCGCCGGCGGGTCCGGGGCCGTTGGTGGACGCCGTAGTCACGGCACCTGCGAGCCCGGCGTCGCACCAGGGAGCCGGGCAACTACAAGCCCTTCCACGACCTGGTCGCCGCCACACCGGAGATTCTGGAGGCCCACCACGTCACGGGCGGCGACTGCTTCGTCATCAAGGTCACGGCCCGCTCGATGCGGCACCTGGAGGTCTCCGGCAAGATCGGCACCCTGGGCTCGGTGACGACGAGCGTGGTCTACTCGTCACCCCTGCCGAGGCGCCCGCTGGGTCAGTGACGTCGCCACGGCAGCGGCAGGCCCGGGCCTGCCCTTGGGCAGTTCCACGGTGATGTGGATGCCGCCGGCGGGGCGCGGGGTGAGGGTGAGTGTTCCGTCGTGTGCCTGGGTGATGGTCTTGACGATCGCCAGGCCGAGGCCGACGCCCGCGTGGTCGCTGTGGATGCGTTCGGTGCCGCGCTGGAACGGTTCGGTGAGCGTCGAGGCCAGTTGTGGGGTGAGCTTCTCGCCGGTGTTCTCGACGGTGAGCACCACGGTCCGGGGGCGGACGCCGGCGTGGACCCACACGGTGCCCCGTCCGGGCAGGTTGTGGACGATCGCGTTGTGTACGAGGTTCGTGGTGAGCTGCAGCAGGAGCGTCGGCGATCCGATCGTGGGGGCGATGTCGCCGCTGGTCTCGATGGTGACGCCGTGCTTTTCCGCGAGGGGGAGGAGTGTTTCGGTGGCTTCTTCCGCCATGAGGGACAGGTCGACGTGTTCCCGGGGGAAGGATCGCTGGTCGGCGCGGCTGATCAGGAGCAGCGCCTCGGTGAGGTCGATCGCTCGGGTGTTGACGGCGTCCAGGCGCTGGATGAGTTCGCCGGTGTCGTGGTTCGGATCGGTGCGGGCCACGTCGAGAAGTGTCTTCGAGACCGCCAGCGGGGTCCGCAGCTCGTGCGAGGCGTTGGCCGCGAATCTGCGCTGCTCGGCGACGTGTGCTTCAAGCCGCGTGAGCATCGTGTCGAAGGCGTCGGCGAGTTCCCGGAACTCGTCCTTGCGGCCCGGTAGCCGGATGCGGTGGGAGAGCGATCCGTTCGTGGCTTTGCGGGTGGCGTCGGTGATCCGGGTCAGGGGGGCGAGCATGCGGCCGGCGAGGATCCATCCTCCCAGAAGGCCGAACACCAGCAGGAACACCAGTACTGCGGCTGCCGTAGGGGCGAAACCGCGCACGAAGAGCGTGCCCGGAGTTGCCTTCACCGCCCCCGATGAGTTGGTTTCCAGCCACCCCTGTCGCACGAGGAACACCCCCACGGCGGCGAGCAGCAGGGCGCCCGCGAGCATGAGGAATCCGGCGTAGCTGAGGGTGAGCTTGAGGCGAACGCTCAGCCCGGGCGCTCTATCCACGGTCCCCTCCCCCGCGTCCGCCCGCCGGCTGCGGGTCGATGCGGTAGCCGACGCCCAGCACGGTGGCGATGATCCAGGGTTCGCCGAGCCGCTTGCGCAGGGCCGAGACGGTGATGCGCACGGCGTTGGTGAACGGGTCGGCGTTCTCGTCCCAGGCCCGCTCCAGCAGCTCTTCGGCGCTGACGACACCGCCTTCGGCGGCGACGAGGACTTCGAGTACGGCGAACTGCTTCCGGGTCAGCGCGACGTAGCGGCCGTCCCGGTAGACCTCTCTGCGGAACGGGTCCACCCGCAGACCCGCGATCTCTCGCACGGGAGGCCTGCTGTGGGCGCGCCGGCGGTCGAGTGCTCTGAGCCGGAGTGCGAGTTCTTGGAGTTCGAAGGGTTTCGTGAGGTAGTCGTCGGCACCGAGTCCGAACCCTGAGGCCTTGTCGTCGAGGCGGTCGGCCGCGGTGAGCATGAGGATCGGCAGGCCGCTGCCGGAGGCGACGATGCGTTCGGCGATCTCGTCGCCGGACGGTCCGGGGATGTCGCGGTCGAGGACGGCGATGTCGTAGGTGTTGATGCCGAGCAGTTCCAGAGCGGTGTGGCCGTCACCTGCGATATCGGCGGCGATCGCCTCCAGGCGGAGGCCGTCACGGATGGCCTCGGCCATATAAGGCTCGTCCTCGACAATCAACACACGCATGCCTTTGATGCTACGAGTCGGCGCATATCGTCGGCGTATCGAAAATCGCATACGCGCCGGCAACACCACGCTGCCTTGACTGGCGGCATGTCTCGAATTCACCGGCTCCTTGGCGTCGGCCTGGTCGTCGTCACGGCAGCGATCGTCTCAGTCCTCGCCCATCAGCTACTGAAAGCCTCGTCCGCCCCGCCCTTATCGGCCGCGCCGACCTTGAATTCTCTTCATCGAGAGCCCCGAGAGCCCCGTGTCGCGCCCGGAGAGGCCGACGGAGTCGTCCCCGACGGCGTGACGGTCTTCGATGACGAGATGCCCGCCGTGGCCAACCTCGATCCAGATCTGCTCAAGGCTCTCCGCCGGGCCGCGGAGGATGCCGCGGACGACGAAGTCGAGTTCTACGTCAACAGCGGCTGGCGTTCCCCGGAGTACCAGAACCAGCTTCTGCGCGAGGCGGTCGCTGAGTACGGGTCCGAGGAAGAGGCAGCCCGATGGGTGGCCACCGCGCAGACGTCCCCTCACGTCTCGGGCGACGCGGTCGACCTCGGGCGCTCCGACGCGACCGCATGGCTGTCCGAGCACGGCGCCGAGTACGGGCTGTGCCGGATCTACCGCAACGAACCCTGGCACTACGAGCTGCGCCCCGAAGCGATCGGGCACGGCTGCCCGCGTATGTATGCCGACCCCACCCAGGACCCGAGGATGCAGCAGTGAGCGACAGTGATCGAGGACGGACGATGGTGCAGGTCGGCCCGGCGGAGCAGACCGGCCGGGAGGGCGTCGGCCCCCGGGACACGGGCGCCGTGTCCCGGCGCGCGGGCATCCGCCGGGCGATCCGCGTCGGCTCGCGGCCGGGGCCGTGGAAGCGCGGCCTGGCGCTCGCGGCGCCGGCACTGCTGCTCGGCCTGCTCCTGCTGTTGCACGGGCGGATCACGAACCGCGGGGGCCTCGGCAGTCTGGTGGAGACCTTCCTGCCGTGGTTCGGCGTGTTCATCCCGGTGCTGCTGGCCGCGGCCCTGTGGCGCCGCTCCGCCTCCGCGGTGGTCGCGCTGCTGCTGCCGGCCGTGGTGTGGCTGAGCCTCTTCGGCGGGCTGCTCGGCGACAAGTCCCGCCCCGGCGGCGACCTCACCGTCGCCACCCACAACGTCGGCGCCGAGAACCCCGACCCGGTCGGCACCGCCCGCGACCTGGCCGCCTCCGGTGCGGACGTGCTGGCCCTGGTGGAGCTGGCCTCGCAGGCCCGGGGCACGTACGAGAGGGAGCTGGCGAAGGCGTACCCGTACCACACGGTGCAGGGCACGGTCGGGCTGTGGAGCAAGCTGCCGCTGTCGGACACCCGGCCGGTGGACATCAACACGGACTACGGGCCGCTGGCGCACACCAGGCCGGCCGACGTCAAGCTGGCCTACGCCCGGGCGCTGCGCACCACGGTGGCCACGGACCAGGGTCCGCTGGCGGTGTACGTGGCCCACCTGGGGTCCGTACGCCTGTTTCCCAGGGGCGGCTTCTGGACGGACAGCCGGGACCGCGGTGCGGAACCGCTCGCCGAGGCCGTCGCCGCCGAGAAGAACAAGCGGGTCGTGCTGCTCGGCGACCTGAACGGCACCATGGACGACCGCGCGTTCGCCGGCATCACCGCACAGATGCGCTCGGCCCAGGAGGTGGCCGGGGACGGCTTCGGCTTCACCTGGCCGGCGAAGTTCCCGGTGGCGCGGATCGACCAGATCCTGGTCCGCGGCGTGGAGCCGAAGAGCTCATGGGTGCTGCCGGCCACCGGCAGCGATCACCTGCCGGTGGCGGCCGGGATCAGCTGGTGATCGCACCCGGCAGGTCGGAACGTCTACGCCCCTCCCCCGTCCCGCTGCCGCAGCACCGACCCCGACCGGCCCTTCACGACCTCCAACTGGGCGTGGATCCGCCGCCGCAGGTCGGCGACATGGCTGACGATCCCGACACTGCGGTCCCGCTCCCGCAGTGAGTCGAGGACGTCGAGGACCTCATCCAGTGTCTGGTCGTCGAGGCTGCCGAAGCCCTCGTCGATGAAGAGGGTGTCGAGGCGGACGCCGCCGGCCTCGTCGGTGACGACGTCGGCGAGGCCGAGGGCCAGGGCGAGGGAGGCGAAGAAGGTCTCACCGCCCGAGAGGGTCGCCGTGTCCCGCTCCCGGCCGGTCCAGGCGTCGACCACGTGCAGTCCGAGGCCGCTGCGGCCGCGGCCGGTGCGGTCGTCGGAGTGGACGAGGGTGTAGCGGCCGGAGGACATGCGCTGCAGCCGTACGGTCGCGGCGGCGGCGACCTGTTCCAGGCGGGCCGCCAGGACGTACGACTCCAGGCGCATCTTGCGTTCGTTGTCCGCCGAGGTGCCCGCGGCGAGGCCGGCGAGGCGGGCCACGCGGTCGTACTCCGTGCGCAGCGGGGCGAGTTGGCGCACCGCGGTGGCCACGCGCGCGGACAGGCGGTCGAGTTCGGTGCAGCGGCGGGCGGCGGCATCGCGCGCGGAGGCGGCGTCGCGGGCCCGCTGGGCCGCCGTGGACGCGGTCCGCTCCGCGGCCGTGAGGTCGGCCGGCGGCTGCTCGGCGGCCGCCGCGGTGTCGGCCTCGGCGAGGACGGCGCGTACGGCGGCCTCCTCGGACTGCCAGGCGTCCAGGCGCCGTTGCAGATCGCGGTGGGCGGCGTCGTCGAGGAGCGCGGCCGCCGCGGCCTGCGGGGTGTCGAAGCCGGCGCGGAAGGCGGCGTCGGCGAGGCGGGCGTCGGCGTCCTTGAGCCGCTGGGCGGTGTCCTCGGCGGCGCGCGCGGTGTCGGCGGCGTCGGTGAGCAGCGCGACCCGGCGCTCCAACTGCGCGGCCCGCGCGGCCACGCTGTCGGCGGTGCCCCGGGCCTGCGCCAACTCGGTTTCCAGGGCGGCCATCTCGCGGTCCAACCGCTCCCGGTGCCCCACCCGGGCGGCGGCCCGGACCTCCGCCTGCTGGTGGGCGGTGGTGCGCTGCTCGTGTTCGGCCTCGGCACGTCGCAGCTCTTCGTGGGCGGAGTGCAGCGCGGTGGCGTCCCCGCGGGCCTGCGCGTACCGCCGCTCCAGTTCCCCGGCCGCCTCGGCGAGTCGACTTGTCGGCATGTCGCCGGCCTCGGCGGTGGCCGCGGCGAGGGCTTCCCTGGCGACACCCAGGCGCCGTTCGGCCTCGGTGTGCCGTTCCTCCGCCTGCTGGTAGGCGGCCAGTGCCCGCTCCTCCGCCGCCCGGTCGACGTGGCCGGCGTCCTTGCGGGCGGGTGCGGGGTGGTCGACGGCGCCGCAGACGGCGCAGGGTTCGTCGTCCTTGAGCTGCGCGGCCAGTTCGGCGGCGATGCCGTTCAGGCGCTGTTCCCTGATGTCCAGCCAGTGTGCCTTGGCCCGCAGCGCCCGGTCCTGGGCCTCGGACGCCTGCTGGGCGGCGGAGTCGGTGTCGCCGGCGAGTTGGTCGCGCATCCGTGCGGCGGCCAGCCGCTGCCGGGCGGGCTCGCGCTGTACGGCGAGCTGGTCGGCACGGTTCGCGGCGTCCTGCGCGGACTCGATGCGGGTCTGGAGCCCCGCCCGGGTCTCCTCCCATCCGGCCAGCCAGGCCTGCGCCTCCAGCCGGACCTCGTCGTCCGCGCGCTCCTGGCGGTCCAGCTCCTCGCGCTCCGCGACGAGTTCGGCCAGCCGCCGCTCCCCGCGGCGGGCCGACTCGAGCCCGCCCAGCTCCTCGGCGACGCGACGCGCGGCGGCGGCGAGCCCGGCGGCACCGGATTCGGTGAGCGGGCCGTGCGGCTGCGGCTCGATGCCGAGGGCGCCATCGGTCCCCTGACCCTGCGCCGCTCCCCCGCCCAGGGCACCCCGCAGCACCGCACGCGCACGTGCCTCCGCCGTGGCCGCACGACGGTGCTCGGCCTCGGCGGCCTCGCGCAGCTCCAGCGCCGGTGCCACCGCCTCGGCCTTGCGCCCCCGCTCCATGCGTGCCTGCGCGTCCCGGTGGGCGTCGGCCCGCTCCTGAAGCAGCCGGGCCCGCTCCCGCGCCTCGGCGAACCTGCGTTGCAGCCGGGCCACTTCGCGTACGTCGGTCAGTGCGCGCTCGGCGCCGGCCTGCGCGGACTCGGCGGCAAGGAGGCGGCAGTGGGCGATGGTCAACTGCTCGCGGGCGGTGCTGCGGGCGATGGCCGCGGCGCCCAGGATGGCGTCGGCCAGGCCCGGCTCGCCCGGTGCGAGGTCGGGCAACGGCATGGCGTCGCCCGCCGCCTGCTGCATGCGGTGCGCGTCGGCCAGCAGGGCGGCGTCACCGCCTTGCACCTGGGACTCGGCCGCCCGGCGCCGCTCGGCGAGGCGCTTTTCGACCTCGGCGAAGCGGTGGGTGTCGAAGAGGCGGCCGAGCAGCTTGCCGCGGGCCTCGGCGTCGGCGCGCAGGAAGCGGGCGAAGTCGCCCTGGGGCAACAGCACGACCTGGCAGAACTGCTCGCGGCTCATGCCGAGGAGCTGGGTGATCTCCTCGCCGATCTCCTGGTGCGAGCGGCTGAGGTCCTTCCAGGTCCGGGCCTGCGCGTCGTATTCGCGCAGCCAGGTCTGGGCCTTGTCGAGGGTCGTGCCCGAGCCGCGCTTCTTCGGGCGCTCCCAGGGCGGCTGCCGGGTGACCTCCAACCGGCGCCCGGCGACGGTCAGTTCGAGGCGGACTGACGTGCGCGTGCCGGTCGCGGCGTGGTCGCTGCGCAGGGCCATGCCCTGGCCGCCCTGCCGGGCGCCCGGTACGGAGCCGTAGAGCGCGTAGCACACGGCGTCCAGGACGGACGTCTTGCCGGCGCCGGTCGGCCCGTGCAGCAGGAACAGGCCGGCCAGGGACAGCGCGTCGAAGTCGACGCTCTGCGTCCCGCCGAACGGCCCGAACGCCGTCACGTCGAGGCGGTGCAGCCTCACCGCGCCACCTCCCGCACGGCCTCGTCCGCCCGCACCGCGTCGAAGGCGTCCCGCAGCACGCCCCGCTCGTGCTCGTCGGGCCCGGCCCCGCGCACATGCGCCACGAAGTCCTGGGCGATCTCCTGGTCGCTGCGGCCCGCGAGCCGCTGGGCATACGACACGCCGGGATCGTCCGGCGCGCGCTCGGGGTCGAAGACGAGGCTGAGGGTGTGCGGGAAGCGCTCGGCGAGGCGGGCCATGGGGTCCGCGGGGCGCATCGGGTCCGTGAGCGTCGCCTCGATCCACGCCTCCTCGTGCCGTGCGAGCCCCGGGTCGGCGAGCAGTTCCTCCAGCGTTCCGCGGATCCGGGCCAGGGCGCGCGGCGCCGGGCAGTCGACCCGCTCGGCCGTGACCGCGCCCTCGGCGTCCAGGTCGACGAGCCACATGCTCTTGCGGTGGTCGGCCTCCGAGAAGGAGTACGCCAGGGGCGAACCCGAGTAGCGGACGCGCTCGGTGATGGTCTGGCAGCCGTGCAGATGGCCCAGCGCCGCGTAGTCGACGCCGTCGAAGACCCCGGCGGGCACCGCGGCCACCCCGCCGACGGTGATGTCCCGCTCGCTGTCGCTGGCCTCGCCGCCGGTGACGAAGGCGTGCGCGAGGACGACGGACCGGGTGCCGGGCGCCCGGGTGGCGAGGTCGGCGCGCACCCGCTCCATGGCCGCGGCCAGCACGGCCTCGTGGCCGGGCCTGTCGACCCCGAACTCGTCCTTGACCAGGGCGGGTTCGAGATAGGGCAGGCCGTAGAAGGCCACGTCGCCGAAGTCGTCCCGGAGCACGACCGGTGTGCCGCACGCCGAGGGCTCGGTCCGCAGATGGATGCCGGCACGGCCGATCAGGCCCGCGCCGACGCCGAGCCGGCGCGCGGAGTCATGGTTGCCGGAGATCATCACCGTCGGCACACCGAGGTCGGCGAGCCGGTGCAGGGCGTCGTCGAACAGCTCGACCGCGGCGAGCGGCGGCACCGCCCGGTCGTACACGTCCCCCGACACGACCACGGCGTCCACGTCGCGTTCCCGCACGGTCGTGATGAGGTGGCCGACGAACTCGGCCTGGGCTCCGAGCATGTTCACCCGGTGGAACGCCCGGCCGAGATGCCAGTCGGAAGTGTGCAGAAATTTCATGAAACCGCTCTGGGCTCGCCGTCAACACGGGCCACGCTAACGCATGTCCCGCGTCAGGACGGCGCGAGGACGCAGAACTCGTGACCCTCCGGGTCCGCCAGGCACGTCCACGGGACGTCGCCCTAGCCGATGTCGAGGTCGGTGGCGCCGAGGGCGCGCAACCGGGCCACCTCCGCCGCCTTGTCGTCACCGGGATACGGCAGCAGGTCGAGATGGACGCGGTCCGGCACGGTCTTCGCGTCGGGCGTACGGAGGAACTCGAGGTACGGGCCGACCTCCTTGGCGGAGCGCAGCACGGCGTGATCGTCGGTCACCTCGTGCAGGGTCCAGTCCAACGCCTCGTCCCAGAACCGGGCCATGGCCCGCGGATCCGCGCAGTCGACCACGACCGCGGCGATCGGCCCGGTGTCCCGGTAGACCTCGCGGGGCTCCAGCACGCAGAACTCGTTGCCCTCGGGGTCGGCCAGGACCGTCCACGGCACCGTGCCCTGGCCCACGTCGGCGGGCCTCGCGCCGAGGGTCTTCAGGCGCTCGACCAGCTCCGCCTGATGGGCCGCGGAGGTGGTGGCGAGATCGAGGTGCACACGGTTCTTCGTCGCCGTCCTGGGTTCCGGGACGGGAACGACGTCGATGCCGACGGCGACCGGGTCCGGCCAGACGAGGCCGCCGCCCGGTCCGACGTAGGTGGTCACGCCGGGGCTGTAGGCACTCCAGCCGAGCGCCGCCGCCCAGAACCGGCCGACCGCCGTGTGGTCGAGAGCCTTGATGTTCACCATCACGGGTCGCAGTGCCATGCCGGCGATCCTACGCATCCGCTCTCAGCGCGTGACCAACTGCTCGGCCAGGCGCCGTGCCTGGGTGAGCAAGGTGCCGTGGGCCGCCAGCGCGTCGGGGTCGTCGTCGGGCAGTCCGCCGGGCAGCTTGTGTCGCAGGGTGTTCAGGGTGTGGACCATGTCGTCGACCGCCTCGCGCAGTTCCCGGTCCGCGTGGCCGTCGTGGCCGCCCGGGGCGAACCGGCTGTGGGGGTAGAGCCGGATCGCGCGGGCGCTATTGCGCAGGAACCGCGCGTACGACTCGGCGACCGCCGGGGCGGGTCGTGGTTCCGGCCGGTCGCCGTCGCTGGCCTCCAGTACCGCGCGGGTGACGCCCGTGGTGTGGACGGCCACGTAGTCGAGAACGGTGACCGCCGCGTCGTAGTCCTGGCCCGGAGGGGAGAGGGCATGGCGACGGCGCAGCGGATTGACGCGCAGGCTCTCCCGGCTCCAGCTCGCCGCGGAGCGGGCCTGCTCCACGAGGCGGAACAGCCGCAGCGCCCGCTCGTGCAGATCCTCGGCGGCCCGGGCGTCCCAGGCGTCGGCGGTCAGCCGGTCGGCCACCGCGTCCAGGATCCGCTGGGCCTCCCGGGCCGCGTCCTCGAGGGCGACGCGGGTGCCGCGCAGATACACCGGGGGCCGAATCAGCGCGTTGACCGCGATGCCCACCAGCGCGCCGAACACCGCCTCCGCGAGGCGGATCGCCGACCCGGCGACGGTGACCGGAGCGGTGGTGAGGACGAACAAGGCGCCCGTCGCCGCGTAGACGCCCTGGCTGCCGAGCCGCCGCCAGTTGCCCAGCAGCACCACGAGCGGCAGGACCAGGCCCATCGCCGCCATCGCGGAGTCGAGGGTCAGGGCGACGGCCGTGGCCACGGCCGTCCCCGTGGCGATGGCCGCCAACTGCTGCAACCCGTGCGCGATCGACCGGAACACCGTCGACTCCACGAGCACGACCGCCACCCACGGCGCGACGAACGCCGACGGCGTCCTCAGCCACCAGCCGGCCACCGCCCAGGCCACACACGCCGCCAGAGCCGCCTTGCCGGCCTGCGCCACAACGTCCCGCTCGGGGCCCGGCCGTGCCCATGCCCGCCGGACCGGTTCGCCGGCGGCGCCGACGCGGCGACGGGCGCGCAGCACCGTTTCACTCATCCCCTGCATCAGATGCCAGGTGCCACACACGCCCGGATGAATGCGCCCGGGCCGACGGGGTCAGGCGTCGCCGTAGGCCTCTCCCCGGAGTTCGAACCCCGCCGTCCCCGCCGTCACGTCCGCGAGCCATGCCCGGAACGCCTCCACGTCTGCGTCCGGCAGGCCGATCTCGATGGTGACCGCCTCGGCGTACCGCACGTCCCGCACCTCGCGCCCGGTCGACCGCAGGTCGTTCTGCACCTTGCCGGCGCGCTGGTGGTCGACGGTGACCGTGGCCAGCCGGAAGCGGCGCCGGGTGATGGTGCCGAGCGTGTCCAGGGCCTCGCCCACGGCGCCGCCGTAGGCCCGGATCAGCCCGCCCGCGCCGAGCTTGACGCCGCCGTAGTAGCGGGTGACGACGGCGACGACGTACCGCATGTCGCGGCGCAGCAGCATCTGGAGCATGGGGACGCCGGCCGTGCCGCCCGGTTCGCCGTCGTCGCTGGCCTTCTGGATCCCGGCGTCGGCGCCGATGACGTAGGCCCAGCAGTTGTGGGTGGCGTCCGTGTGCTCCTTGCGGACGGCCGCGAGGAAGTCCTGGGCCTCCTGCTCGGTGGCCGCCGGGGCGAGCGCGCAGATGAAGCGCGAGCGGTTGACCTCGGTCTCGTGCACGCCCGCGCGGGCGACGGTGCGGTACTCGTCCTGCATCGGGCCAGCCTATGCGGACCGGCCGGGCGTGCCCGCCGGTCGCTCACTTCTTCTTGCCGCGGGCCACCATCACCCCTGTCAGCAGCGCCGTGCCGGGGGCGAGGGCCCGCCAGGTGGTGCCGTGCCAGGCCAGTACGGCGATCGCCGAGGTGGGGAACTTGGTGCGGACCTCGTCCAGCGCGTCGTCGAGAGCGTCCCCGGCGAGGTCGAGGACGAGTTCCTCCAGGCCGGGGTTGTGCCCGATCAGCAGGAGCGTGCCGACCTCGGGTGGCGTCTCGTGCACGACCTCCAGCAGGTCGGGTACGTCGGCGGCGTACAGGCGCGGATCGTGCCGTACCGGAGGCGGTGTGCCCCACTGGGCGGAGGCCAGTACCCAGGTCTGGCGGGTGCGTACGGCAGTGGAGCACACGGCGAGGTCCGGCAGGCAGTCGGCGTCGGCGATCAGCCGGCCGGCGACCGGGGCGTCCCTTCGGCCGCGCGGGGCGAGCGGGCGTTCGTGGTCGGCGACGCCGTCGGGCCAGGCCGACTTGGCGTGCCGCAGGACGACCAGGCGGCGCAGCGGGCCCGCTGAGAAGTGTGCGGTCACGTCGGGGCTCCCAGGTCGTGGGTGAGGTCGAGGCCGAGCAGGCGGTCGGCGTAGGCGTAGGTCTCGAAGCGGGCGCCGTCCGGCAGGTCCGGCGCGGTCTCCACCCAGCGCAGCACTCCCAGCACCCCGGGCACGTCGAGGTCGTCCTCCCAGGCGGTGCGCAGCTCCGCTCGCACCTCGTCGGGGATGGGCCGCGACGGCCGCCGTGCCCAGGCGGCGACGGCCCGGCGCCAGCGGACGAGGGTGTCGTGGGCGTCGGCGAGCGCGGCCGCGTCGAGTGGTACGGGCACGCTTCTGCGCCGGGAGAGCAGCGCGAGGCGCAGGGCGGCCGGGTCGGCCTCCTCGGGGGGCGCCTCGGAGTGCACGGGCGCGACGGCGACCCGCACCCCGTCGGGTCGGCCGCCTTCCTCGCGTACGACGTGGAGGACCTGCGCCTCGCCCAGTCCCGACGCGGCGTCCCGGCCGTCCTCGAAGGGCCGGATGCCCAGCGCCGCGGCGCCGGCCCGCAGCTCGGCCTGCTGTCGTTCCTCGTCGAGCAGCGCCCAGACGGGTGTCCCGCCGAGTTCCAGGGCGCGGACGAGGAGGTCGGCGGTCAGCAGGACCCGCAGGGCGGTGACGTCGAAGCCCTCGGTATGCGCCTCGATGCGGGTCAGGCCCCGGCGGGCGGGCGCGGCGTCGACGGGTTCGCCGGTTCGGGCGTCGATGATGCGCAACACGGAGCGAGCGTAGGCGGACGAGCGGTCCCGCGCAGCCATCCGGCCCGTATTCCGGACATCGTGGCGCCCGTCGCGGCTGCCGGGAGTGTGCTGGTCACCCATGGTTGTACGGCCCACCCATGCACGTGACGCGTCTGTCGTACCCGGGCATCGCCACCCCCTGCCGTGCGGACTGCCCGCACGGTACTGCGCCCCGGCCCGCCCGGACAGGAGTTCGGACCGGGGATGGGGGCTGGGGGCCAGGGGGTGCTGTGAAAGGCCCCTAGCGCAGTTGCCCCTCGCGAGCACCGCGGGTCCGGCCGAGCAGGGCCGCCGTGTACACGTCCGCCATCGCCTCGGCGGCCGTGGCCCAGCCGAAGGTGCGGGCGTGGCGGAGCGCGGCCTCGCTCATGCGGGCGGAGCGGGCCGGGTCGGCGGCGAAGGGGTACAGCGCCCGCGCGTAGTCCGCCGGATCGTGCCCGGGTACGAGGATGCCGCTGACCCCGTCCCGTACGGCCACCGGCAGGCCACCGACCTCGGCGGCGATCACCGGGGTGCCGCAGGCCTGCGCCTCGACGGCCACCAGGCCGAAGGACTCGCTGTGGGACGGCATGACGAGTACGGACGCCGCCCGGTACCAGTCGGCGAGCCGGTCCTGGCCGACCGGCGGCCGGAACCGCACGACGTCCGAGATGCCGAGGAGGGCCGCCAGCTTCTGCAGTCCCTCCGGCCTGGCCAGGCCGCTGCCGCTGGGCCCGCCCACGACCGGGACCACGACCCGCTCCCGCAGCCACGGCCGGTCCGCCAGCAGCCGGGCCACCGCGCGCAGCAGGACGTCCGGTGCCTTCAACGGCTGTATGCGGCCCACGAACAGGGGGATCAGCGCGTCCTGCGGGAGGCCGAGTCGGGACCGTGCCGCGGCCCGTCCGGCGGTGACACCCCGGGCGTCGGGGCGGAAGCGCTCCAGGTCGACACCGGGGTGGACGACGGCGACCCGGCCGGGGTCGGCGCGGTAGTGGCGCAGCAGTTCGCCGGCTTCCTTCTCCGTGTTGGCTATCAACCGGTCGGCGGCCCGTACGACTTGGCTCTCGCCGAGCACTCGGGCGGCGGGCTCGGGGGTGTCGCCGTCGGCCAGGTTGGCGTTCTTGACCTTGGCCATGGTGTGCATGGCGTGGACGAGCGGGACGCCCCAGCGCTCGGCGGTGAGCCGGCCGACGTGGCCGGAGAGCCAGTAGTGGGAGTGGACCAGGTCGTAGTGGCCGGGGCGATGGCCGGCCCAGGCCCGTGTCACGCCGTGGGTGAAGGCGCAGAGCTGGGCCGGCAGATCCTCCTTGGCCAGGCCTTCGTACGGGCCGGCGGCCACGTGCCGCACCAGAACGCCGGGCGCGAGCTCGACGCTGGGCGGGAGCGCGGCGGAGGTGGCCCGGGTGAAGATCTCGACCTCGATGTCGAGGGCGGCGAGCCGTTTGGCGAGCTCGACGATGTAGACGTTCATGCCGCCCGCGTCGCCGGTACCGGGCTGGTGCAGCGGTGAGGTGTGCACGCTGAGCATCGCGACGCGGCGGGGGCGGCGGCGGGCGGCGGGTGGCGGCAGCCGGGGCGGGTCGAGGAGGGTGCCGCCGTGGACCTCCTCGAGCCGGGTCGGGTACCGGCTCACCTCGCCGGTCCTGTGGCCATGACCCCGGCGCGCAGGGTGATGCGCTGCTCGCCCGCGTACACGTTCATGGAGCCGCCGCGCAGGAAGCCGACGAGCGTGAGCCCGGTCTCCGCCGCCAGGTCCACGGCGAGGGAGGACGGCGCCGAGACCGCCGCCAGCAGCGGGATGCCCGCCATGACCGCCTTCTGCGCCAACTCGAAGGACGCCCGCCCGGACACGAGCAGGATGGTCCGGGACAGCGGCAGTCGGCCGTCGCGCAGCGCGCGGCCGATCAGCTTGTCGACGGCGTTGTGCCGGCCGACGTCCTCGCGCAGGTCCAGCAGCTCGCCCTCGGGTGAGAACAGCCCGGCGGCATGCAGGCCACCGGTGCGGTCGAACACCCGCTGTGCGGAGCGGAGTCGGTCGGGCAGGGCGGCCAGCAGATCCGGAGTCACCCGGACCGGGGGCGTGTCGGCGATCGGCCACCGTGCGGTGGTCCGTACGGCGTCCAGGCTCGCCTTCCCGCACAGGCCGCACGACGACGTCGTGTACACGTTCCGCTCGAGCGTGATGTCGGGCAGCGGTACGCCGGGGGCGAGTTGCACGTCGACGACGTTGTACGTGTTCGAGCCGTCCTGCGTCGCGCCCGCGCAGTACACGATGTTCGCCACGTCCTCGGCCCGGCCCACGACGCCCTCGCTCACCAGGAATCCGGCGGCGAGCGCGAAGTCGTCCCCCGGCGTGCGCATGGTGATCGCCAGCGGCTTGCCGCCGAGCCGGATCTCCAGGGGCTCCTCCGCGACCAGGGTGTCCGGGCGGGTGCTCACCGCGCCGTCCCGGATCCGCAGCACGCGCCGGCGCTCGGTGACTCGTCCCATGCCGTGTCGCTTCCCTGCTCAGCACTCGATGACGTTGACGGCGAGGCCGCCGCGGGCGGTCTCCTTGTACTTGACCTTCATGTCGGCGCCGGTCTCCTTCATGGTCTTGATGACCTTGTCGAGGGAGACGTGGTGCCGGCCGTCGCCGCGCATCGCCATCCGGGCCGCCGTGACCGCCTTGACCGCGGCCATGCCGTTGCGTTCGATGCAGGGGATCTGGACGAGGCCGCCGACCGGGTCGCAGGTCAGGCCGAGGTTGTGCTCCATGCCGATCTCGGCGGCGTTCTCGACCTGTTCGGGGCTGCCGCCGAGCACCTCGGCCAGCGCGCCCGCCGCCATCGAGCAGGCCGAGCCGACCTCGCCCTGGCAGCCGACCTCGGCGCCGGAGATCGAGGCGTTCTCCTTGAAGAGCATGCCGATGGCGCCGGCGGCCAACAGGAAGCGGACCACCCCATCCTCGTCCGCGCCCGGCACGAAGTTGATGTAGTAGTGCAGGACCGCGGGGATGATGCCGGCCGCGCCGTTCGTGGGGGCGGTCACCACCCGGCCGCCCGCCGCGTTCTCCTCGTTCACGGCCATCGCGTAGAGCGTGATCCACTCCATGGCGAGCGCCTTCGGGTCGCCCTCGGAACGCAGCTTGCGGGCCGCCGCCGCGGCCCGGCGACGGACCTTCAGACCGCCGGGCAGGATGCCCTCGCCGCCCAGCCCCCGGGCGACACAGGCCGCCATGACCCGCCAGATCTCCAGCAGGCCCGCGCGGATCTCCTCCTCGGTGCGCCAGGCCTTCTCGTTCTCCAGCATCAGCGAGGAGATCGACAGGCCGGTCTCCTTCGTCAGGCGCAGCAGTTCGTCGCCGGTGCTGAAGGGATGGGCGAGCACCGTGTCGTCGGGCTTGATCCGGTCCGCGCCGACCGCGTCCTCGTCGACCACGAATCCGCCGCCCACGGAGTAGTACGTCTTCTCCAGCAGCGGCACCCCGTCGGCGTCGTACGCGAAGAGGATCATGCCGTTGGCGTGGTACGGCAGCGACCGCCTGCGGTGCAGGACCAACTGGGTCGAGGCGTCGAAGTCGATCTCGTGGGCCGGGCCGATCTCGGCGCCGAGGAGGCGGATGCGCCCGGTGCTGCGGATCCGCTCGACGTCCAGGTCGGCCTGGGCGACGTCGACCGTGTGCGGCTCATTGCCCTCCAGGCCGAGCAGCACCGCCTTGGGGGTGCCGTGGCCGTGGCCGGTGGCGCCGAGGGAGCCGAAGAGCTCCGCCCGGACGGCGGCGGTCTGGGCGAGCACGCCGTCCTGCTTCAGCCGGGCGACGAACATCACGGCGGCGCGCATCGGGCCGACGGTGTGCGAACTGGAGGGGCCGATGCCTATGGAGAACAGGTCGAAGACGCTGATTGCCACGCCATACTCCGTGGGTTGGGAGGGGCGTCCCGAACGGTCGCGGGCACGCCCCTGCGGGAGGGTGTCGGTCACAGGCCGGGGTACAGCGGGTGCTTGTCGGCCAGGGCCTTGACCCGGGCCTTCAGGGCCTGCGCGTCGTACGACGGCTTCAGCGTCTCGGCGATGACGTCGGCGACCTCGGCGAAGTCCTCGGCCGTGAAGCC